>CALRXZ020000071.1:0-19340 GCA_943372255.1 Chitinophaga pinensis | reverse complement strand
TATTGATTTTTTCTAAAATCTGATGGGCTACTTCCATTGCTAGGAATCCGTCTAATTCACTTACAACGGTTGGGGTATTAGTTAAAATGGCATTCACAAATGATTCTAATTCTAATTTAATCGCATTTTGTGGCTCAATCACGGGATTGGCTATGGCGATAGTCTTCTTGCCATTATGTGTTTCAATGTCAAAAGAAAACACATTTGTATCTTCTGGTTGTTTGAGTTTGATGATTTCTGCTTTCTTTTCCAAAAAGTCGATACCTATATAAGAATTTGGTTGAAATAGCCTGATTTTCCGCATTTTTTTCATGCTTATTCTACTACTTGTCAAATTAGCAACACATCCATTGTTGAATTCTATACGAACATTGGCTATGTCTGGCGTATCTGTCATAACGGCTACGCCGCTTGCAGAAATATGTTTTACGTCGCTCTTGACAAGGCTTAGAATGATATCAATATCATGAATCATCAAATCAAGAATTACGCTTACTTCCGTTCCCCTTGGATTAAATTGAGCTAACCTATGGACTTCTATAAACATGGGGTTCAGCGACATGTCTTTTAAAGCCAAAAAAGCAGGATTAAACCTTTCCACGTGTCCAACCTGCATTTTTATATTTGCTTCTCGTACCATATTCACAATATCCCTTCCTTCTTGAATGGTATGTGCCAATGGTTTTTCTACAAATACATGTTTGCCTTTCCTTATTGCTTGCATGCAAATGTTAAAATGATGATCTGTTGGGGTTATTACATCAATAATATCACAAGCGTCCATCAGTTTCTCCTCATCCATGAATCGCTTCAGCCCATATTGTTCAATTACTTGATTGGCATTTTCATTATTGGGGTCAAAAAATCCAACCAATTTTACTCCCTCAATTTCTTTCCAATTATTTAAATGGAATTTACCTAAATGACCCACTCCAAAAACACCCACTTTTAACATATAGAATACGTTTACGTTTGGAGTAAAGGTAGTTATTTGAATTGCTGTAAGGGTTCACTGTTGTGAAGATGTGGAAACTTTACTGAGTATTTTTTTTTAAAAGCGATGCGGCAACAAATTTTGTACCAAATTCAATAGTTATCCTTAAGTTCTGATAATCAATAATTTAGAATTTCGATACTAATTGACTGTGTAAAATCCGGAATTTTATTCCCAATTATGGAAAATGACGCATATTGTCTAAAAAATAAAAATTTTCCAATAATGAAACAGTTTGTAATTTAGACAAACATTTTACTTCTCTGATTGATTGCGTGGATGTCTAAATCCTTTTTTATGAAACCTGTAAACGGGTTAAAAATATTTATTCTGGAAGATGATCGTTGGTATGGGGCTATGTTGGAGCACCATCTTTCCATGAATCCTGATTATCAAGTTAGCAAATTTGAAAATGAAAAAGATTTTCTAAAAGCTATGTATGAGTCACCTGATGTGGTGACACTTGATTATTCTTTGTCTGAAATGGACGGAAGTCAAGTGCTTAAAAAGATCAAAGAAATTAGTCCTGAAACTGAAGTGATTATCATTTCTGGTCAAGAAGACATTGCTACAGCAGTGAATTTATTGAAAACAGGAGCGTTTGATTATATTGTAAAGGACGAAGATACTAATGATAGACTATGGAACCTGTTGGTTCGGTTGCGTGAAATAAAAGACCTCAGAAAAGAGGTTGCTACGCTTAAAAGTGAGCTAAAAAAGAATTACGATTTTTCAAACTCCATTATTGGACAGAGTGAACCCATTAAAAAAGTGTTTGGTCTCATTCAAAAAGCTACTCTAACCAATATAACCGTTTCAATAACTGGTGAAACTGGAACTGGTAAAGAAATGGTAGCCAAAGCCATTCATTATCATTCAAATAGACAAAAATATCCATTTGTTGCCATTAATGTTGCCGCTATTCCACGTGATTTATTAGAAACCGAATTGTTTGGTCATGAAAAAGGCGCATTTACTGGTGCAGTAGAAAAACGAATTGGAAAATTTGAAGAGGCGAACAAGGGAACTATTTTTTTAGATGAGATTGGGGAAATGGATGCCATGCTGCAGGCTAAATTATTACGTGTATTGCAGGAAAGGGAAATCACTAGAATTGGTGGTAATGCAATTACAGCAATTGATGTAAGGGTTATTGTAGCAACACACAGAAACTTATTAGAAGATGTAAAGGAAAAGAAATTCAGAGAGGATCTATATTATAGGTTATTGGGATTGCCCATTGAAATGCCACCTTTAAGAGAAAGGGGCAATGATATTCTTGTTTTAGCTAAGCATTTTCTAAATGAGTTTTGCAATGACAATAAGATTGATGCAAAACAAATTAGTCCTGAAGCATTTCAAAAGTTAAGATCATATTCTTTTCCTGGAAATGTTAGAGAATTAAAATCATTAATTGAACTTGCTGTTGTAATGTCAGACGGAACAATAATTGAAGAAAAAGACTTGAATGTTGAAATAATGGGAGGAGTTTCTTCTTTATTGGCAGAAGAAAATACTTTGAGAGAATATGAACTGAAAATCATCAAACACTTTATGGAGAAATATGATAATGATGTGTTGATGGTAGCAAAAAAATTAGACGTTGGAAAGTCAACTATTTATAGGATGATTCAAAATGGTGAACTCAAGCAAAAGTAAATTTAACTATGTACGGAATCATCAATAAATCTATAGAAGAATTGGTCATTGACAAATTTGGTGCACCAATATGGGAAGAAATTCTTCTCAAAAGTGGATTTGAAAAACAGATTTTTTTAAGTAATGAGGCTTATGATGATGCCATTACGTATAAGCTGGCATCTACTGTTGCAGAAGTAGTGGGTATTTCAATTGGAGATGTTCTTTTAGAATTTGGTAAGTGGTGGATCCTGCACACTTGTCATCTTAGATACGGTTCTATGTTAAAGACAGGAGGGGCAAATTTGGAAGCATTTTTAATAGGGCTTCCAAGTTTTCATGATAGGGTTCAATTAATGTATCCTAAATTATCCCCCCCAGAATTTAAAGTAGAAAAATTATCGAATCATCATTATAATGTTCATTATTTTTCTAAAAGGCCTGGATTGCAAGAATTTATGAGGGGATTATTATATGGGCTAGCAACCTATTTTAAAACAGAAGCTACCGTACAATTATTACAAAGTAGGGATCAAGGGTTTGAGTTTGAAATTTTTGAAATAAGTTGGATTTGATTTTAAAATATTCTTTTTGCAAAGTATTCATCTAAATATTAAACAGTGGAATAGGTTATTCCCATTCTTTTTTCTTCTTAATGAAGAAATGCAAATAATTGAACTGGGAGATTCGTTAAAAAAAATGCGGCGCTTTGAGTTGGGATTGGCATTTGATGTATATTTTTTAGTAAAAAGACCTAAAAACTTAAAATTAGCATTTGAAGCATTGAAGTCAAGTGAGGATGAAATGTTCTTTCTTGAAATGAAAACCAATCATGGACATGTTATTCTAAGAGGTCAATTTGAATTTTTAGAAGAAAATAGGCAATTATTATTTGTTGGATCACCTTGGTTCAAAAATTTAGAAGAAGTAGCAGATCAATCAATAGTTCAAAATGATTTTGCCAAACATGATGCTTCTTTAGATTTATTACATGTGTTGCATGCCAAAGAAATGGCAGAAGAAGACAGTAAGGTTTTAATGCAACAAATAAGTAAAGAAAGAAATGATTTTAGACATTTTGCCATCATTGCTGAAGAAACCGTAAACGCGGGAATTATTTTAGATAATGCAGGAAAGATTCAATGGGTTAATCGGGCTTTTCAACAAATGAATGGTTACCATTTAAAAGAATGTATTGGAAAGGCTATAGGTTCTTTATTAAATGGTAAAGAGACCAACCCTCAAACAATTCAGTTTATTGAGACAAAATTAAAAGAGAATAGTTTTTTTGAATGTGAGATTTTGAATTATACCCAAAAAGGTAAACCTTATTGGGCCAAAGTGAATGGTCAGCCTATTGTAGATGAAAATGCTCAAGTGATTCATTATTTTATCTTGCAAGAGGATATAACAGAAAAAAAAGTTGCAGTTGAGAAGATTAGAAAAGCAGAAGATCGATGGAGATTTGCTTTAGAAGGGGCTGGGGCTGGTGTTTGGGAGCATGATTTTGAAAATAATAAATCTTTTTTTTCTGAACTTTATGAAAAACTATTAGGCTATTCAAAGCAGGAATTGGATAATATGGATGATGTATGGAAGGCCATTTTGCATCCTGATGATTATCATGTTATAAAAGAATATGATCATAAATATGAAGAAGGTTTAATAAGTCATCATAAGACAGAGTACAGGATTAAGAAAAAAGACGGAAACTATATTTGGGTACTAGATAGAGGGATGTTAATTTCAAAGACCTCATTTGGTATTCCCAAGACAATCATTGGTACCCATACAGATATTACTGATTTAAAATTAGTAGAACTTTCTTTGGAACAAAGTGAAAAACAATTACGTTCACTTTCTGACAATATGCCTGGGGTTTTGTATGAATATGTATTTTATGAAAACGGGGAAAGTGGGTTTAAATTTATAGGCAAAACCATTGAAAAAGTATTAGGATTAACTGTAGAGGAATTTCTTGATTTCAATAAAAGTATACACCCTGATGACTTTAGTAGATTATTAGAGGCAATTAATCACACTAAATCTACCAATGAACCTTTCAGTTTTGAAGGAAGATTAATTGTCCCAGAAAGAGGAATAGTTTGGCATTCTGCATCATCCTCATTTTCATATGAAGATGCCAATGGGAATAGGATTTTTACAGGTTTAATAATAGACATTACTGAAAAGAAACTGGGCCAGGAAAGATTAGAACAACAACGTAGGTTCTATGAGCAAGTGTTGAATAATATTCCATCTGATATTGCTGTATTTGATCATGAACATAGGTATTTGTTTATCAATCCCGTTGCTATAAAAGACAATGACTTAAGGCAATGGATGATTGGTAAAAAAGATGAGGATTATTGTGAGTTAAAAAATAAGCCATTCTCAATAGTTGAAGGAAGGAGAAAGATATTTAACCAAGTAATGCTGTCTAAGAAATTAGTAGCATGGGAAGAAACTTTAACAAGTCCAAATGGTAACAAAGAGTTCCATTTTAGGAATATGTATCCAGTAATTAATAGCGTTGGAGAGGTAGAAATGGTAATTGGGTATGGCGTTAATGTTACTGATAGAAAAAGAATTGAAGATCAGGTTAGGATTAATGAGAAGCGTTATAGAGACTTATTCAACTATAGTCAAGCGTTAATATGTACTCATGACCAAAATGGGATACTCTTAAGTGTGAATCCTTCCATTTGTGAAACATTGGGCTATACAGCGGAAGAATTGATTGGAAGACCACTTATGTCTTTTATACCAGAAAAAGAAAACGATAATTTCCGAGCTTATTACTTAGATATAGTAATGAAAGAAGGGAAATCTAAAGGAGTGTTTAGGGCATTGCATAAAAACGGGAAAAAATTATTTTTGTTATACCAAAACTATCTAGTTGAAGAAGAAGGAGTTGAGCCTTATGTGATTGGATTTTCACAAGATATTACAGAAAGAATTCATGCTGAGAATGAGTTATTATTGGCAAAACAGATAACCGAAAACGTTTCAAAAGCGAAGGAGATTTTCTTGGCCAATATGAGTCATGAAATCAGGACTCCTATGAATGGAATCCTAGGAGTTGCAAATCTTTTGGCCAAAACTGAAATGGGGGATGCTCAAAAAAATTATCTTAAGCTAATTAAAGAATCTGCCAACAATCTATTGGTGATTGTGAATGATGTATTAGATATTGAAAAAATCACTTCTGGAAAATTTGAATTTGAACAAATTCCATTCAGATTTGCAGACAAACTCAATTCCTCTATTCAATCATTTCAGTATAAAGCGGAAGAAAAGGGGATTCAATTAAACTATTTTTCTCAATTAGAAGAATCGCTCATTTTAGTTGGAGATCCCTATAGGCTTATTCAAATTTTAAACAACCTTTTGAATAATGCTATTAAATTTACCCCAAGAGGAAAGGTAACTGTTAATATATTCTCATCTATGCGGGATGAAGAAAATATTGTGGTTGATTTCACTTTACAAGATACTGGTATTGGAATTGATGCTTCTAAATTGGATTCTATTTTTGAGCCATTTGTTCAGGCTTCTTCAGATACCACTAGAAAATTTGGAGGTACTGGTTTAGGTTTGTCAATTTGTAAGAACCTAATAGAAATGCAGGGTGGTTCTATTAGTGTGGAAAGCAAATTTGGCGAAGGCACTATTTTTCATTTTAATCTTCCCTTTAAAATTGGGGCAAAAGAGATGTTGGCTCAAGAAGACCTTGCTCCAGAAGATTATAGCCTGATTGGGGAAAAGCGAATATTGATTGCGGAAGATGTTGAATTAAACCAATTTATTGCTAGGCAAATATTAGAGTCTTGGGGAATGGAGGTTGCTGTTGCTGTCAATGGTAGAATTGCGGTGGAAATGGTTCAAAGCCAGCATTTTGATTTAATTCTTATGGATATTCAAATGCCAGAAATGGATGGCATTGAAGCAACTGAAATTATTAGAAAACTACCTAACACTAAGTTGGCTAATATTCCAATCATTGCACTAACAGCAAATGCTTTAAAAGGAGATAATCATCTCTATTTTCAAGCTGGTATGAACGATTATATTACAAAACCCTATACAGAGGAGAAATTGTATTCTGTTCTGAGTAAGTTTTTGCCAGCTAATCCAAATGCTTCTACAACTAAAGTGGAAGTAGTGAAGAAAAGTCCTAGAATGTTGGTTGAAGAGGATACCAATTTAATAGCAAATCAATCTCTTGATGTTCAATTATATGATTTAACTATGGTTAGACAAATAGGAAAGGGTAACCCAGATTTTATTGGTAAAATGGTTGCGCTTTTTCTTGACCAGTTACCCAATGATATAGTTAAATTAAAAGAACATACTGAAAAAGAAGAATGGGATGCTTTATCAAAATTAGCTCATAGAATGAAACCCTCCATTGAAGGTATGGGAATACATTCTTTGAAGACCATCATTAGAGAATTGGAAACTAGATCACGTAACAATGAATCTATTCCAGACACTGAAATGAAAAAGCTTGTGGCAATTACATGTGAAACTATGGATAAAGTATTAATTCAACTTCGAACAGAGTTTCCCAAATAAATTAACCTAAAAGCAGTCTAATGCTGTTAAATTAGTTAGTGTTTTTTCATTCATTAAAGTTTGAGCGCAGGCTTCAGCATGTGGTATTTCATATTTGAAATAGAATTCCATTGTGTGTATTTTCCCTTCATAGAAATCTAAAGTGGCTTTGTTTGGATTTTCTGTTTGAATTAACGCTTTAGCCTTAACCGCCATTTTTAACCATTGCCATCCAATGACTATCAACCCTGCCATTTCCATGAAAACAGTTGCATCTGATAAAAAACGATCTGGATTAGATTTTTGTAAGTATCCTAATAAATGTTGAAGCACTTGACCCATCCTTTGCATGTTTTCATTTAATTGGATTCCATAAGGTTTCAAATCAGCATCTTGATTGGATAAAGCAATTGTTTCTTGTATTTCGGTAAGTAATAAGGTAAGTGCTTTTCCGTTTTGCATGGTAGCTTTTCTACCTAATAAGTCTAAAGATTGAATACCGGTTGTTCCTTCATAAAGAGACATGATTTTTAAATCTCGGTATAACTGTTGCACAGGGAAATCGGTGGTGAATCCATACCCTCCTAAAGTTTGTATTGCCAAAGCAGCAGATCGGCTGCCTTGTTCTGAGGCATAGGTTTTTACAATTGGGGTTAAAATTTCTAATAGTAAAAGATAATTTGCCTTTTCTTCTCCTTGGGTGGCATGAACTAAATCATATAAACGGTTGCATTCCATTGCTAAAGAAAGAGACCCCTCTGTAATGGCTTTTTGTGTCAATAACATTCTTTGAACATCGGCGTGATGTATGATGAGCGTGGGAGCCTTTAAAGGGTCCTTTTCACTGGGAACCCTTCCTTGAGGCCGTTCCTTACAATATTGCAAGGATGCTTGATAGGCAGCCATTGCAACAGAAGCAGCACATTGGCCCACACTAATTCTAGCACCATTCATCATTTGAAACATGTATTTGAGGCCTTGATGTGGTTCTCCCACTAAATAGCCCCTACAGTTATCATTGTCCCCAAAACTAAGATGGGTTGTTGAGTATCCCCTTTGGCCCATTTTTTGAAAATCACCAGCGCAATGAACATCATTATAAACCAATGAGCCATCTGCTTCTGGTCTGAATTTAGGGATAATGAATAAGGATATTCCTTTTACACCAGCTGGAGCTCCTTCAATTCTAGCTAGGGTAAGGTGAACAAAATTATCAGCAGCTTGGTGTTGACCACCTGAAATAAATATTTTCTGTCCTTTTACTAAGTAATATTCCTCATTTACAGGCTTTGCTATGGTTATAATATCAGAAAGAGAACTTCCTGCCTGTGGCTCCGTTAAAGCCATGGTGCCTTGCCATTCACCTTGATAAATTTTGGGAACATAAGTTGCAATTTGTTCTGGACTACCAAAACTGGTTATTAGGTCCGCAGATCCAGTGGAAAGACCAAGATAACCCTGAACACTATTGTTTGCTGCTTGGAATATATGTTGACCAGCATTAAAAATCATTTCAGGTAATTGCATGCCTCCATGTTCAAATTTAGCGGCTCCCCCAATCCAACTTTGGTCTGCAGCTAATCGAATGATTCGCTTAATTTGTGGGTGGGTAATAACTGCCCCATTCCCATCATATTGGGCTGGACTTTCGTCCATAGCTTTTAAATAAGGAAACATTTCTTGATCAGCCAATAACTTAGCAGATTCTACAATCATCCAAGCTTGCTCAGCATCTAAATGGGCATATCTTTCATATTGAAAAAGGGTTTGCACAGGATGTACTTGAAACAGCAAAAAACGGAGCAATTCCATGTTGGTGTAGTTGGCCATAATATAGTTTTAAAAGATCATACTGATGATTTCTGCAACATAAGCAGGTTTGGTTTTTCCTTTGATTTCCATGTTGCAATTGATAAATATTTTGAGTGAGCCATTATCTTGTAATTCAGCATCAGATATACTTGCGTGTAATCTAATTTGATTACCACATTGAACTGGATTAATAAATCTTGCCTTGTTTATGCCATAATTTAAAAATGAATTCACTCCTTCTATATGAATCATTTGATATAGGAATTGAGAAACCAAAGACATACTCAAATAACCATGTGCAATAGTTTTGCCATCAGGTAAATAATTTGCGGCTTTTTGGGGATCTATATGTACCCATTGTTTGTCTAGAGTAGCATTGGCAAAATCAGTTATCATTGTTTGATCTACACTAAGCCAACTGCTTGTTCCTAGAGAGGTTCCAATTGCTTTTAAAATGGCAGATTTATTTAGAAATCTAACCGGTAGTTCAACAGCCGGAAATGGCTGAATAGAGATTTCTTTGTCAATTGTTTGATCAATTGCAGCAATTGTGGGTTGGGCATTTTCTTCTATTACTTGTATAATGGCTTTACCCATTACTTTTCTATCCATCAAATCTCTTATTGCTTGGGGCGTATTATTTAAGGGGTATACTTTGTAAATCTCTTGTTGAATATCGCCCCGCGAAATCATTTGTACCAGTTCTCCCAGATTCTGACTACTAAGTGCTGGTTCTTTTTCAGTAAAAGCTCCCCAAAATACCCCAACTACAGATGCACCTTTTAATAATGCTAAATTGAATGGGAGGGATGGAATAGTGCCTGAAGCAAATCCAACAACAAGATATCTTCCTTTCCATGATAGCGATCTTAAAGCGGGTTCTGCCAACACACCACCTACTGGATCATATACTAGGTCAACACCTTTTTCAGATGTAATTTTTTTAATTGTTTCTTTAAGGTCTTCTGTGCTGTAATTAATGGTATAATCAGCTCCTTTTTTCAAGCAGACGTCTAGTTTCTCTTGATTGGATGCAGCAGCTATTACTATTGCTCCCATTTTTTTTGCAAGTTCTACTGCGGCCAACCCAACACCCCCAGCAGCCCCAAGAACTAAAATTGTCTGGCCAGGTTGAAGTTGCCCTCTATCTTTTAATGCATGATAAGAAGTGCCATAATTGTACAATGTTGACGCAGCTATTTGCCAGTTGATAGTATTGGGAATTTTAAATACTCGATTTGCATTTACAGCTACTTGCTCTGCAAAACCTCCCCATCCACAAAGCGCTACCACACGATCTCCTGGTTGAATATGGGAAACATCTTTGCCTACAGCCATAACGAGGCCAGCTATTTCTCCTCCGGGTGCAAATGGTAGGGTGGGTTTAAATTGGTATTTGTTTTGAATAATTAATGCATCAGGAAAATTCACAGCGGCTGTAACCACACTGATTAATACTTGATTTACATCAATACTAGGAGATGGAATCTCTTTTAAAACCAATGACTCTGGCAGTCCAAATTGTTCACAAATAACCGCTTTCATAGACTAGCATACGGGTTAAACCGTATTAAATACAATTTAGGGAATCCATTTAAAGGTCAGTTCTTAATTCTTGGGAGAATCCTAACATCTTTTTCAGCCTTTTAATAATTCCAACAAAAAGACCACCATCTTTTTGCATTCTTCTATCAGTAGTCCATACCAAGGCCTTTGGATGTGTTACTTGGAACAATTTGCCAAATCCCTTTTCTCTGAGTTTGAGCGCAAACCATCCATCTTCACCAGCACCTGCTGGAAAATTAAAGCCATCTACAGCTAAGCCATCTGCTTTTCTAAAACAGGAGTTGAAACCATATACATTCACAGCTTCTTCACGAAAGGTTTTGTTAAACCATCTGCTGATATCAGCTATACATTCATAAAAAAAATAAACAAGTCTAGGAGTATTGGCCGTTGGAATATGTGCAAATCTGCCATAGCAAATTGCAATATCATTTTGCGATTCCATAGGAGCAATCATCAGGTCTATCCAGTTTTCTGGATAAATAGTATCCGCATCTGCAGTTAGGATATATTTTCCATTAGCGGCGCTTAAACCAGCATTTCTTGCAGCTGAAATTCTTTGAACAGTTTCTAGGATACAAGTTACTCCAGCAGCTTCTACTAGCTCTTTTGTTCTATCTTTTGAATTATTATTGACAACAATAATTTCTACCGACCATTTTGATTGATTAAATGCCAAGGAACTGAGGGTTCTTAAAATATTGTTTTCTTCATTATAAGCGGGAATTACTACTGATACTTGAATTGGGCCCTTTTGTAAATGCTGATAGACTGCTTTAATATTGTTGCAAGTTTTTTCAGGTGATTCATTTATATAATATTTAGAAGAAATATATGGTGGAATTGAAATAGGTCTCATATAGCTAATTTAGAAAATGCAGTTTAATATTTGAGGCATTCTTACGAAGTTAGAAAAAAATGAGGGTATATTTTTGCTTTGATAATTGCCAATTTGATTTAATTAAATGACAATTGTTTATTATTTTTACTTATATTTTGTTGGAAATAAGGCTTTTCTAATTAAATAAAGATTAATGTTTATATAAAATGAGGGATTTTTTAATTTTCAAGTTTCTATTGTAACATTTTCTAATTCCCCCCGAATGCCTTTTAAAGGGGGAAGATTCTATGAAAGGTAACAAAAACCGGATCTATTATTTATATGGCAGCATCTGAAACCAACCCCCTAAAGATGGTCATTGTTGAAGATGACAAATTCATGCAATCCATTCTTAAGAAATATTTCAGCAATTATTTTTCTGTCAATGTTTTCAGCGATGGGATGGAAGCGCTTTCTTTTTTACAAGATGGAAATGTTCCAGATTTAATTGTGACTGATTTGAATACACCAAAATTAGGTGGCTTAGAATTGATCAAACAAATAAAGGCAAGCGATTTCTTTAATTCTATTCCCATCATGGTGCTTTCAGGTGAGGAAAGCTCTGAAATGATTGTAAAGTGTCTTGACGCAGGTGCGGATGATTTTGTTGTAAAACCATTTAACCCAAAAGAATTAGAAGCCCGTATAAGGGTTATCTTAAGAAGAACTGGAAACCTATTTTAAAACCCTATGCCTTATTCCCACGAGCCACTAATTCCTGGACAATCAGTTATAGCTCTGATCAATTGCGATGCAGAAGTAACAAGCATGTTACAGCATTGCCAATTGGGTGGACGTAGATTGATTTCCTTTAAAAATGGAATTGATTTGATTGATCGATGGGAAGAAAGTGATTGGGGGCTTGATGCCATTATATCACAGAGTGAAGTGATGGCTCCTTCTGGCGTATCCTTATTAGAAACATTGGTACAAAAAAAGCATATAAAAATTCCTTTTTTCATAATATGTAATAACCTTAATGAGAAAATTGCCAAAATAGCGTTGCAAGGAGGTGTTGCTGAAGTTTTTAGAATGCCCTTTAAATTAGAAAACCTAGAAACAAGGGTAAATTTTGTGATGGGTAATTGGGACATACTTCACAAATCAGTTGAAAGAAAAACTGCAGAACATTTTACATATAAAACCCCCTTGGTTAAGAGGCTTTTTGACATTTTTTTTGCTGGATTAGCCTTGTTGCTTTTGTCTCCTTTTTTATTGTTGATTATGATTTTAATAAGATTGGAGTCTAGTGGCCCCATCTTTTATTATGCATTAAGGGTAGGAACTGGGTATCATATATTTAAGTTTTACAAGTTCCGTTCCATGTATTTTGATGCAGACAAACGCTTAAAAGACCTTAAGCATTTGAATCAATATGATGCGGGTAAACGTAACTCCAAAACAGGTAACCAAACATTCAGCTATGAATTTCGTTGTGAGGAATGCAAGAATGCTGGTACCAAGTGTCAATATCCCATATATTCAGACACACTTCTCATGTGCGAGAAAGAATATGTTTCTATGCGCAAAAACAGTGGTGAATCTACTTTTATCAAAATTAAGAATGATCCTAGGATGACCAGGATTGGTAAATTTATTAGGAAAACTTCTATTGATGAATTGCCCCAATTATGGAATGTGATTATTGGGGATATGAGTATTGTTGGAAACAGACCTTTGCCATTGTATGAAGCTGAAAAACTTACTACAGACAAATATGCATTGCGTTTTATGGCTCCTGCAGGAATTACAGGATTATGGCAGGTTGAAAAGCGTGGTCATGGTAAAATGTCTGAAGAAGAAAGATTGTTGTTAGACAATATTTATGCAAAAAACCATAGTCTTTTTAATGATATAATGTTGATTCTTAGAACTATTCCAGCCCTATTTCAAAAAGAAAATGTGTAGTAAATTGGTTAAACCCTTTCCCAATTTTTTGTTTCAAAATTGTACTGCTTTAAAACTTTTGCTGGATTACCCACGGCCACACTATAGGGAGGTATGTCTTTTGTTACAACTGCTCCAGCCGCAATTACACTATGTTTTCCAATTCTAACTCCTGCTGTAATAACCGCATTCGCGGCAATCCAACAGTCATCCTCAACAACTATTGGTGCCTTTAGAATGGGTTGTGCTTGAATGGGCTGATCCGGATCTCTGTACTCATGGTTCAATGCACTGGCTACAATATTTTGTGCAAAAATCACATTGTTCCCAATTTGAATAGGACCTATGATGGTATTACCCATTCCTATTAAAGAGTTTTTTCCAATGATTACATCCCCAACACCATTGTTTACTGTACTAAAGTCTTCAATTGTACTATTTTCTCCAATCTGAAATTGGTTAAATGGTAGAACATCCATTCTTGTACTCCATCTAATGGTTGACCCAGCAGCCCTTTTGTGTATAAATGGGTTGACCAATAACTTGACCCAGATTCTTGGCCTTGCTTCACCGGCAGGAACTAGCATCCAATGAACTAAATTTTTTAATTTTGGGTTGTTCTTGATGGTATCTTTTAATGACATGTTTAGATATTCAACTCTAAAGTTAATTTTTTACCAATTGCAATAAAAATAATATCCACTTAATTCATAACTAATTGTTTATAAGGGGATTTGATGTTAATAAAACAAATCTATCCAAAGGGGAAACCAATGTTCTTAAGTGGTATCTTTAGGATGCGGCAAATCTACCCTTGAAAAATTCGAGGATGGTAAGTTGGATGAAAACCTGGAAAGCTAAAATCGTTATCAAACAGAGCAGATTATGAGGATGATTAATAGGAGGAAAGATCAGATTAGGCCATTCAAATGGATAGCGTTATTGGTCCTTGTGATTAGTTTTAGCTTACCCAAGCATGCATCTACTCAAGAATCTATGATGCCAGAGGTAAATTATTCCTATCTAGAAAAACTGATTGATACAGCAAGAAAATATTATCCCCAAGTAAAAATTGCCAAAAAAAAATTGGAAATTGCTAGTATAGCTGTGAAAAAATCACAGTTAGAATGGTTCAATTTTTTCTCAGTCACACTTAACTACAGCCCTAATGGGGGGGCGGCTTCTTTAAACCAACCAACACTAGCTGGTTTTCAAGTTGGTTTTTTTGTCAATATTGCGGCTTTGCTTCAAAAGCCCTATATCATTAAATCTACTAAAGTAGAGTATGAAATTGCCAAACTCAGTCAAATGGACTTTGACATGTTAATGGCCGCGGATGTTAAAACTAGGTATTTGAGATACGTGCAAGCGGGAATTCATTTGAAAATTCAAAGTAGGATTGCCTTGGAAGCTGAAAGTATTGTAAAAGAAACTAGGTACAAGTTTGAAAAGGGAGAAGTGACTTTTGAGACCTTTACAAAAGGTGTGATTTATGAGTCGGACAATAGGAAAGGTGTAATTGATGCCGAAGCCAATTATTTGTTGGCTAAAAGCAGTTTGGAAACAATCGTTGGAAAAAAATTATCGGAGATACAATAATGGAGCTTGCAAGATTTATCAAATTATTAATCAAGCGAAAGTGGATCCTAATTGGATTGCCGATTTTCGTGTTTATATTAACGTATTTCCTAGTAAGAAATTTGCCCAATACGTATCCCTCTCACGCAAGGATGGCAACGGGTTTGGTAGACCAATCTCAACAAGTCTTGGCGGCTGATGCCTTTCAAGAAAGTAAGGTGAACCTTGATTTCAGCAATTTGTTAGAAATGACCAAATTGAAAAAAGTCTATGATCAGGTCTCATACAAATTGATTTTACATGATTTAGAGGATTCTGTTCCATTTAGAGAGCCTAGTAAGCTCATGAAGGAAGTGGTTCCAGAAGCCAAAAGAAATGCCATTAAGGTAATTAGAAAGCATTATGCCATGAGAGAGCCATTGTCTTCTTTCAATGGTGATGAGGCAGGCATGATTAAGTTAATTTCCTCAATGGGTTATGATTATGATGGATTAGACAAAAATTTACGCAGTTACAGGCCCAATAACAGTGATTTTATTGACATTTACTTTGAATCAGAGAATGCGAACTTGAGTGCTTTTGTTGTAAACTCATTAGCTCAGGAGTTTATCAATTATTATGCTGATTTTGTAAAAAACAACAAGTTGAAGTCTGTCAATTTCCTTGATACGGTGATGAGGCAAAAAGAGGCGGAAATGCAACGATTAAAAAACTTGCTGAAGAATTATAAAATTCAAAATCGCGTCCTAAATCTAGCAGAACAAGCAAAAAGCCTTTACGGTCAATTAGCGGATTTTGAAACCAGAAGACAGGTGGCTGAAAAGGATGTAATTGCTTTTGGTGGTGCTTTGCAGGGAATCAATGATAAATTTAGCCCTGTAGAACGAAAATATGTTGAAAGCACCATGGTGTCTATCAATCAACAAATTGCTGGAACCAAGCAATACATCATGAATCTCTCTGATGACTATATTAAGAGTAACTATGATGAAAAAATTAAATTGAAATTAGATTCTGCCCGTAGGGTTGTTTCACAGCAAATTCAAATATCTACCGACAAATACATTACCAATCCATTAGCAGCCAAAGAAAATTTGGTAAATCAAAAAGCTAGATTGGAATTAGATTTGGATATTGCTAAATTCAGCTTGAATAGTCTGAAGACTGAATTAGAAAGATTAAATCAAAAATTTGACCTTTTAGTTCCACACGAAGCAGTAATTCAAAACTATGAAAGTGCTATTGACGTTGCCAGTAAGGAATATTTAGATGCTCAATCTAGATACAATAGGTCAAGCATGGAATCAAGCCTTTCAATTTCTTTAAGACAAATTGAAAGCGGAGTGCCGGGAGCCCCAAGTCCTTCCAAAAAACTAATATTGGTAATTGTTGCCGGAATGGTAACCGAAGTGTTGATTTTGTTCGTTTTATTTATTCTCTTTTATTTAGACGAGTCCATTATAGCAACCAAGGAATTGGCCAATCAAACTAATTTGCCAGTATTGGGCTTAATTCCTTTATTAAGTGGATCCGTAATTGAATTAAAGAAATTATGGAACAATCAATTTGACGACAATTTCAAATTGAGGAATTTCAAAGAAATGCTACGTTCTACCAGATTTGAGATTGAAAATGAAATGTCTGGTGCCAAAGTTTTAATGCTTAATAGTCTTGGTTCCAGTGAAGGAAAAACACTCATTTCAATGAGTCTTGCTTTTGCCTTTTTGATGGTTCGAAAGAAGGTTTTATTAATTGATGGAAATTTTGAAAACAATTCTATTTCAAGAATGGTAGAACCTCAGATGATGTTAGAAGCTTTTTTTAATGATGAACAGTCATTGCCTGATTTTAGACCGCCTGGAGAAATTGTAGTAATGGGAAATAGCGGGGGAGATACTAGCTTATTAGAAATAAGTCTTTCAGACAATATTCAATCAAAAATGGATTTGCTAAAAGAAGCTTTTGATGTAATTATTATTGATGCTCCAGGACTCTCTAGGTTTAATAAGTCAAAAGAGTGGGTTAAGTTTTCAGAAAAAATTGTTACTGTTTACGAATCTGGGCATACTATCAGTTTTAAAAACAAACAAGATGTCCTTTATTTAAAGAGTTTGGAAAACAAATTCATTGGTTGGATTTTAAATAAAGAAGATAACGAAAAACCCGTTAAACCCACAAAGATTACAAAAACCATTTTCTCAAAAAACATTGAAATGCAATGGGCTTAGATTTGATCAGCGGATGTTGGATAGCCATTCAACTATTGGTTGGCTATAATCTGGTGTTACCCTTAGTTATATATCTAATTTCATTGTTTAAAAAGAAGGGTTTAAGAAAACCTGCATCAATATCTAATCCGGACTATGCTATAATTGTAACTGCTTACGAGCAAACGCATACCCTTGGACCAGTCATTGCATCTATTTTGCAATTACACTACAAGCATTTCTTGGTATATATTGTGGCAGATAAATGTGACGTGAGTCAACTTCATTTTGAAGATACTAGGGTAATTGTATTAAGACCAGAAGAAACATTGTCTAGTAATACTCGTTCACATTTTTATGCCATTAATCGGTTTAAAAGAGCACACGACAGATTAACAATTATAGATAGCGATAACTTAGTTGAACCTGATTATCTTGATCAATTGAATCCTTATTTTGATGCTGAATTCAAAGCAGTACAAGGTGTTAGGGACGCTAAAAATATGGATACTATGTACGCCTGTTTGGATGCGGCTAGAGATATCTATTACCATTTTTATGATGGCAAAGTTCTTTTTCAAGCAGGTTCTTCTGCAACATTAGCAGGATCAGGTATGGCTTTCACCACTCAATTATATAGAGACTGCTTAGAACATCAAGACATTACTGGTGCAGGATTTGATAAAATTTTGCAAAAGGAAATTGTAAATAGGGGAGAGCGTATTGCTTTTTCAGAGAAAGCCATTGTATATGATGAGAAGACATCTAAATCTGATCAATTGGTTAAACAAAGGGCCCGTTGGATTAATACCTGGTTCCGATATTTCAGATTTGGATTTGGTATGATTGGTAATGGACTTATTAAATTTGACTGGAATAGATTGTTATTTGGATTAGTTCTTTTGAGGCCTCCTTTATTCATATTTCTAATTCTATCTTTTTTGTTTGCCTTAGTTGATTTGCTTATTGCTCCAATGCAAACCTTATATTGGATAGTTGGGTTCTTTCTTTTTGTTATTGGGTTCCTATTTTCATTATTGATGTCAAAAACTGATAAACGCATATATAAATCACTTTGGGGAATTCCGAAGTTTATTTTTTATCAAGTATTGTCTTTGATGAAGGTTAGAAAGGCTAATGAATTATCAGTAGCCACTCAACATTATCATGACAAGGATATAAATGAAATCAAATAGACCTTATGAGAATAGATCCTTCTGAAACCTATGATGCTGATTTAAAAGCGCAGCGCGAAGCTAGAATGGTTGAATTAACCAGAAAAGCTGCCATTGCGTTATCCCTGATAGTTGAGTTGGCTATTTTTTATAAGATGCTTGCACCTTAATTTTGGAAGACTTTAAAATACATATTAATCCCAATACACCTGCCACTGGATTCAAATTGTTTCTGTATCAATTGAAGCAAAAATTGGTTATTGAAAAACTCAATGGTTGGCAGGGCTTTTTTTTCTTATCAATAGCGGCTACTGGTATTGCAATAATGGTAACAAATGGGGGGATGACACCAGGAATTATGGCCATTGCTTTAATGGTTGGTGTCCCTATTGTTTATTTTTTGATTGTGGTTCCTCAGTTTGGTATCATGGTTTACTTGAACTATGCTTATATCATGATGCTCTTGATTCGTTATGGAATCAATGCCCCATTGGGTACTGTGATGGATGGATTTATGGGACTTTTCATCTTGGGCATTTTCATTCACATGAAAAAGAAAAAGGAATGGGAGGTATTGAAAAATCCCATCAGTACGGTTATTTTAATATGGGTTGGGTATAATATTTTTGAAGTGGTTAATCCAGCAGCTTCATCTAGATTATCATGGTTGGGTGCATTAAGAACAGTTGCATTGGTGGCGCTTTATTTTTTTGTATTTCTTTTGCATGTAAGGACTAGAAAGTTTCTTATCATCATTGTCAAATGGTGGCTAATTGTGTCTTTAATTAATGCTTGTTATGCTTTCAAGCAAGAGTATATTGGTTTTTTTGAATTTGAAGAACGATATCTTCATTCTGATCCAAATATTGCTCAATTACTATTTCTAGCAGGACATTGGAGAAAATTTTCTATGATGTCTGACCCTGTAACTTTTGCTTACAATATGGCTATGGCTAGTTTATTGTGCATGGGTTTAATTTCTGGTCCTTTTAAATTTTATAAAAAATTGATTCTTGGCTTCATGGCATTATTTTTTTTAAATGCTA
>CALRXZ020000070.1:0-19385 GCA_943372255.1 Chitinophaga pinensis | reverse complement strand
TGGTTTGAACCAATTGATGTTACAAAGCGGTTTGTTGGTACCAGTAAGTGCGGTATCCACTATGGGAATTTTTAAACAACTCTTTATTCATATTGGGGATACACAGAGTATAGAATTTGAATTGAGTACCTATAGTAGCCATTTGATGCACATGAAATATTTCATGGAAGTAGCCAATGGCAAAACCCTTTTCTTTATTGATGAATTGGGTAGTGGTAGTGATCCTAATTTAGGTGGTGCTTTTGCAGAAGTGATTATGGAAGAATTGTGTAAGAAACACAGTTTTGGAGTGGTGACTACGCACTATTTGAACCTGAAAGTAATGGCCAACCATACTCCAGGTATTTTAAACGCCGCTATGCAATTTGATGAGGTAAACCTAATGCCCATGTATCGGTTAATAGTAGGGAAGCCCGGAAGCTCTTATACGTTTGCCATTGCTGAAAGAATTGGACTGTCAACCAAACTCATACAAAGAGCTAGACAGTTGGTAGATGAAGACCATTTTAAATTAGACAGATTACTCAATAGAACCGAGCAAGATTTACAACATTTAGACAAAGAAAAGAAACAGCTTAATAAACTGTTACGTGAAAATGAACAGTTAAAAAAAGAGATGGAAAAAGTGTTGGACAAAGAAAAACACTTGCAACAGATAGAACTATTGAAACAACAGAATAGGGTTACTGAAGATAGGATTGCTTACCTTAAAGACATGGAAAGAAAGCTAAAGCAAATTGTGCTTGATTGGAAAAAAACAGATAACAAACAGGAGGTAGTAAAGCATCTTCAAAACCTTTTATTTAAGCAAAAGGAAACAATTGTAGTAAACAAGTTGGCCAAAAAAACGGATTCAAAATTCAAAGAGACTCATTCAGATATTGTAGTTGGTGCTTTGGTTAAATCCAAAAAGAATTACCAAGTTGGAGAAGTAAAAGAAATTAGGGGCAAAAGGGCTATTGTACAAATTGGGCTTCTCCCCATGAATGTAGATATGGCAGATTTAATTGCGGTAGAGAAAATAGAAGAACCTGTAAAATAGGTTGATACTTTTACAACCATCTCTTTGCAATCCCTTTATTTAGGCTGAATTCTAGATACAAATCAGGTTTTAGGCTTATATTTCTGATCAATTATACCATGTTACGAATAATCCTACTTGCCATTGGATCTTGTTTTTTATATATGTCTGTGCACGCACAGGTATGTGGCGGTAGTTTGGGAGACCCTGTATTGAAAATGACTTTTGGTAGAGGCCCTACAGGCCCCATCATTCCACCATCAAGTAAAACAGGTTTAACCTATAGTGGATCGCCCTGCGTAAGAGATGGGCAATTTAGTTTAGCTACTTTTTTCTTTGGTTGTTCTCCCTCCATTTGGTACTCGCCTTTAGCGGGAGATCATACAGGTACTACCTCCGTTGCTGAATCCTTGGGTTATTTTATGATGGTCAATGCAGATATTCCAGGTAAAGTCATTTATCAGGATACAGCCTCGGGTTTGTGTGGCAATACCAATTACGAATTTGCGGCATGGATCATGAATGCCGTAAAAGACAGTTCCTGTGGTTTTAATAGTATTAAACCAAATCTCATTTTCAGAATAGAAACGGTCAATGGTGTATTGTTAAAAGAACAATCTAGTGGTGATATTCCTACCGAAAAAGATACACGTAAATGGGTGCAGGCAGGTACTTGTTTTTTAACCCCTATTGGAAGTTCCACTGTGGTTTTGAAAATTATCAATAATGCTGCTGGAGGTTGTGGTAATGATTTTGCTTTAGACGATATTACCCTAAGACCAGGTGGTGCCGCAACTGTAGCAACTACTGTAAATGGTCAAGCCAATAATTTGATTGATATCTGTCAAAACTTGCAAGCAGACTTAAGTTTGGCGGCATCCATTACAGGGTTGAACAATGCTCAAATGCAATGGCAGGAAAGTTTGGATTCAGGAAAGACTTGGAATAATATTGCAGGTGAAACAGGACTGCAATATACCCGTAAACCTAGTGTTGGTGGGGGCTATCAATATCGCATCATGGTAGCGGAAACTGGTAATTTTAATTCACCTGCTTGTCGATTGGCTTCAGAGCCAATTTTAGTTAATATCAATCCAATTGCCCCCAAATTAGCAGTAAATGAAGTCATGGCCTGTACTGGAATCAATGTGAGTCTAGATGCCCCCTTGGGTACGGCCTATCAGTATTTATGGACTGGCCCCAATCAATACCAAGATATTAGCAGTAATGCAGTTGTCAACAAAGTCAAATTTCAAGATTCGGGATATTATAAAGTAAGAATTACCACAGATGCTGGTTGTGTGGGGTATGATAGTATACATGTAATAGTGAATCCTGGCGTGAATTTACAATTACAACAATCTGTAACTACTTGCGAGGGTGTAGGTGTAAGATTAACGGCCAATGGAGGTATTAGCTATCAATGGAGCCCTAGTACGGGACTTTCTAATGCCAATATTGCCAATCCAATAGCTAATCCCTCAGATACCATCACTTACAATGTAAAGGTTCAAAATCAATTCACCTGTAGGGATTCAGGTAGGATAGAAGTGCAGGTATGGAAAAAGCCCATTGTTGTTGCAGGAAAAGATAAAAGCATAGCCTCGGGCGAAACCGTTCAATTAGATGGAAGTATTTCTGGAAATTATAGCAGTTTTAATTGGACCCCTACCATTGCCATGCTCAATCCTAGTTCCATCAATCCCAATGTACAACCTACTCAAAGTACCCAATACATATTGACTGGAGTTTCAACTTATGGATGTGGAAACTATTCAGACACAGTTCTGGTAAATGTGTTTCAGGAATTAATCATTCCCAATGCCTTTTCTCCTAATGGCGATGGCATCAATGATCTATGGAAAGTTCGTGGGCTAGAGACTTATCCAGATGCCGTTGTCAGTATTTTTAATAGATATGGTCAACCCCTATATAAGCAAAAAGCTATTTCCACAGGATGGGATGGAAAAAGAAATGGTCAATCACTACCAATAGGCACCTATTATTATATGATAGAATTAAATAATGGATACGCTCCAGTTTCTGGTTCTATTCTGTTGATTCGTTGAATAGGCTGATTTTTAAGCTGTTATCCTTAAGACTCTAGAGTTTTTTTCAATAATTCTATTCTTCTGAAACCCTTTCTGTAATTGATTTATAGCAGAATGCAAGCATCTTTTCTGTTACTTATTTCATAGTTTTTTTGGAATATCAAGCCGCAGGCTATTATTTTGCACACGGAGAGTTGGCAGAGCGGTCGATTGCGGCAGTCTTGAAAACTGTTGACTGTAACAGGTCCTGGGGTTCGAATCCCTAACTCTCCGCAAAAAAAATAGAAGGCCCTGCAATGCAGGGCTTTTTTATTTCCGAAGCTTTGTCAAGTTCACTTGAACAAAGTGTAGGAGATAAAAAGCCAAGGCCGATAGGCCTGGACCTTCTATTTTTTATGCAGGACTCCCTCCAAACGGGATCAGTGGGACACTAATCCCCTCTGAATAATCTCCTAAAAGACAATCATTTCTTAAGTAAGCAGTACTAAAAAACATCGGCACCGCCGAATTCCCTCCACAATAATCCAATCACTCACCTTAAGTTTGAATGTAGTAATTTAGTTTATTAAAATAAAGCAGCGCATCCCTCAATTATGTTTTCATATCTACAAAACCTGTTAAGTCTTTTTGGGTTCTCCATCACATTTATATTGAAACATACATTTCAATTAAAATTCATTGAGCAAACCTTGGGTAAAGAAATTGAGGAAGCTAAATTGACTAATGATGGAACTCTAGATGAAAAAGATTTCAAAAAAATCAAAACTGTATATGGTTATACCATTCCTGTTTTATTGGGAGAACCTTTTTCACTTTTAAGAGGTAAATCAATGACTCTTAAAGAAAGGTCATGTTTAACTTATTTAGGAGGTTTAACAGGATTGTTTGATGATTTTGTAGACGAAGATCAATTAGAAGAGTCATATATAAGAAATTTGGTGTCTAATTCAAGAATAGAAGAGGGTAGAAATTCTAATGAAATGCTTTTCCTGAATTTTATGAATAAGGCATTAGATTTTTCAGAAGATCCTGAACAATTAAGAGCAGCATCAACAAATATATTTAATGCTCAAATTCAAAGTAAAAAACAATTAATTAATAATACTTCAACCCAAGAATTACAAGATATTATTTTCAATAAAGGGGGGTATTCCTTTTTGTTTTATAGGTCAGGTTTTAAAGAGCCAATTTCAAATAGTGAATGGCAGGTACACTATCATTTTGGATCATTGGGTCAGTTTGAAAATGACTTATTTGATATTTACAAAGATTATAAAGATGGTATTCATACACTTGCAACAAGGTGTGAAAACATTGCAGAACTAAGAAAAATTTTTAATGAAAAGATTCAATATGCTGTTTCTTTAGTTCATAAAACTGATTATCCACATAAAAATAAAATCAATTTTATTAGATTTCTTTCCATTTTCTTGTGTTCCGGCTTTGTATGTTTAGATATGTTAGCAAAATTAGAACAGAAAGACAAGCCCTTTAATGTGTCAAATTATGCTAGAAAGCAATTGATTTGTGATATGGAAAAACCATTAAAATTTATAAAAGCATTGCATTATTTCTGCAAAATGAATCCCAATCATCCAAGATATCTCTAAAAAAACAATTACTTCCTTTCATAATAAGGCACTTCATCATGTGAAACGCTCTCTTTCTGCTGCCAATAAGCAGACGTAACCACATGTCCATCAGGAGTTCTCAATAACCTTCCATAAATGGCATTAGTTGTATTAAACAGCATATTTGTCACTCCAACCGTAAAAGTCTCCGGTGCAGGCGGATGAGGCGGTGGTGCTGGAGCCAGAGTCCCATCTTCAGAAACAGGAGCCGCAGCAGGAGCAGCCACTTTAGCAGGCGGACTAGGTACCACCACAACTGTTAAAAAATTGTATTCCAATAAAGGCTTCAAAAAAGCCACTCTTTCAGTGCTTACATTCTTTTCAACAATGACACATTTAATGCCATCTAGTTCTTCAGAAATATGATTTGAGTTAATAGCCATAATTAAAAATTGAAAGAAGATTTAGAAATTACTTAAAGTATGGATATACTCATAAATCCAACTTAAGATACCTGTAAAAACCATACCCGATAAACAAATCACAAATGCCAATTTTGGTAAAGCAGGAACAGTCAATTTTTCTATTGGTTGGTCATTGGGATCCATGAATATGGCTTTCACCACTTTTAAATAATAATAGAAAGAGATGATCATATTCAATGCTGCAAAAATCACCCAAACATAATTACCCTTTTCAGCACCAGCCATTATCAAAAAGAATTTGCCAAAGAATCCAGCGGTAGGAGGAACCCCAGCCAAAGAGAATAAGGCAATGGCTAAGACCCAAGAAAGAAAAGGATTGGTTTTATAAAACCCTTTAAAATCCTCAATACTTTCCTTACCAGTGCTTGCTGAAACCAAACCAATTACACCAAATGCAGCTAGATTAGAAAACAGATAAATCAGTAAAAAATAAATCACAGAAGCCATTCCTGTTTTGGAACCAGCTGATAAACCTAAGAGGATAAATCCAACTTGGGCAATAGAAGAAAAAGCCAGAAATCGTTTTAGATTGGTTTGCCTCATAGCAAATAAGTTACCCAAGAGTATGGTTAAAATACTCAAGAAAAATAACATGAAATACCATTCTGTAGTCATGGGTTTGAAAACCACATAGAGAACTTGCAAGAAAATAAAAAGAATGGCAGATTTTGAAATGACTGATAAATAAGCTGTAACTGCAACTGGTGCCCCTTCATACACATCGGCTGTCCATAAGTGAAAAGGAACAACAGACATTTTAAAACAAAATCCAGCTAGTAATAAAATAAAGGCCAATAATTGTAAAGGAGCCCCGTTTAATAAAGGAGTGATTTCTGTAAAAACCAATGTTCCAGTAGTTCCATAAATTAAGGAAACACCAAATAACAACAAGGCAGATGAAAATGCTGAAGAAATAATCATTTTCATAGCAGCTTCAGATGACTTTCGTTTGTCCAAATCAAAATTAGCAATAGCTGCTAATGGAATGGTAGACATTTCTAGACCTAAATAGAATAACAATAGATTACCACTAGAAATCATAAAGAACATACCCAGGAGCGTAGTTAGCAGTAAAATATAAAACTCTAAAACGTGTTCGTGCTTCTTCAACCAAGGATACGCTATTAATGAAACCAAGTATACGCCAAGGTTTAAGATGTTTTTCTCCAAGATCAATAAAGCATCGTTATGGAACATACCACTAAATAGACCTCCTTCTAAATTGGCAAAGAATCCTACCAATAGATTGACCAACAATAATATGTTGATACCGTATAACAATGTTTCATTCTTCCAATCACTGGTACCCACTTTAAGGAACAGTAATAGAAAGATGATGGCTATTAACATCCATTCAGCCTTCAGTACAAAAAAATATTCGTTCAACATAGCGCAAATTTCAAATTAACTAAACCTTGTTCCTATAATCCACTGGCCACTACAGCCAATTTATTCATGATAAACTCTGTTCCTGGCTGAATCAAATTAATTAACCAAAAAGGAGCCATACCTACTACCAGAATACCAAAAATCAATAAAATTGCAGCGGACTTTTCATACCATTTAGCATCAGTTAAATCTTTGTATGAATCATTACCCAATGGTCCCATGATAGATTTTCCGGCAGCCCTTAAAATATAAACAGCAGTAACAACAATAGATGCACAAGCCAAAATAGTAGCAAGTCTATACCATTTGTCTGGGTTCTGCCAAGAGCCCATAAATACTGTCATTTCTGCTGCAAATCCACTAAAGCCAGGTAATCCAAGTGAACATAAACCAGCAATAACAAACACCGTAGAGATAAAGGGCATGATTTTTAACAAACCACCCAATTGAGCCACCATACGTGTATGTGTTCTACTATAAACCATACCAATTGCAGCAAAGAATAAGGCTGTCATTAAACCATGTGACACCATTTGCATAACTGCACCATTAATAGAAGTTTGCGTGAGCATACCAATACCCAATAAAACAAACCCGCAGTGGCTTACAGAAGAATAAGCATTAATATATTTTAAATCGGTTTGCATCATAGTAGCAAATGCGCCATAAATAATAGCGATGGTTGCTAATAAAATAATCACCCATGAATAAGCATGTGCAGCATCTGGCATTAGAAAAGTGGCAACCCTTAAGCAACCATACCCTCCCAATTTCATGGATATCCCCGCTAAGAACATGGACGCAGCAGTTGGTGCAGATGCGTGACCATCTGGTACCCAAGTATGAAAGGGGAAAATGGCGGTAAAAATGCCAAACCCAATAAAGGCAAAAGGGAAGAAAAGCATTTGACGGGCCAAGGGAATATTCATTTTGGCCAATTCAAGTAAGTCAAAACTATGTGCTCCTCCCGGTGTTTTAGAACTAAAGTAAATACCCAACATACCAACTAAAATCAATGCAGAACCACCCATTAGCATGAGGGCTAGTTTCATAGCACTATATTCTTTTTTGCCACTTCCCCAAATACCTATTAATAGGAATTTAGGAATCACTGCTACTTCTAAGAAGAAGAACATGGTAAAGACGTCCAAAGAGATAAAGAATCCATAAGCACCAAGACTCAAAAGAACAAGTAAAAAGAAAAACTCTTTACTCAAATGAGCTGTTTCCCAAGAAACCAAGATTCCAGCAACAACAACAAATGCGGTTAGTAAAATCATGGCAATACTAATGCCATCCACACCAATATGGTATTGCAAGTTGAGTGGAGCGTACCATTTTTGTATGTATTCAAATAGCATTTGTGATTGGTTGCCCGCAGCTTTTTGTTCATAATATGCCAACAAGAGTTTTCCACTCAATGCTAATTGCAATAAAGATCCAATCAAGGCAATCACCCGAATCTGTTTTAAACCACTTGCCATAAGAATACCAATGGCAGTAGCTAAGGGAAATAGGAGAAATAATGTAAGGTTCATGTCAATATTTTATTTCCAGAGATAAATAAATACCAAAACCAAGCCTGCGATGCCACCAAAGAAGTACAATGCATAGTCCTGTACCTTTCCTGATTGAATGCCCTTGATTAATTCAGATAATGTAGCAGTAATCCTTCCCAATAAATTCATCAAACCGTCTACCACATTTTTATCAAACCAGGCAGCGGGTTTACCAATTAGGTTAAAGAGTATTTTCTTGGTTACAAACAAATAGACTTCATCAATATAGAATTTATGATAAGCAGCTTTATAAATGCCACCCATCTGTTGGGCTATGCGAACAGGCAATTCATTTTGGGTTTTAAATAACCTGGTAGCCAATAAAATTCCAGCCAAAGCAAGAGAAACAGGAAGAATTGAAAATGTAATGGGCACATGTGATTCAATAGGTAGACCATCAGAAGTAACCCATTTTGCAATTGGGGCAAATCCCGCAATTACTGCCAATACAGCAAGTAAGATAAGTGGAATCTTCATAGTCAAGGTGCCTTCTCCATGATGATGACCATGTAATTCTGCAGGCTTGCTCCAAAAGATATTGTAATACAATCGGAACATATAAAATGCGGTTAGGCCAGAAGTCAACAATGCTACTCCATAAATTAATCTGTTTGATTCAAATGCTGCCAATAAGATTTCTTCCTTACTAAAGAATCCGGAGAAAGGAGGTACCCCGGCAATAGCCAAACAGGCTATCAAAAAGCTAATATGTGTGATGGGCATTAATTTTCTTAGACCTCCCATATCTTTCATTTCATTGCTATGCACCATATGTATGACTGCGCCAGCACCTAAGAACAACAAGGATTTAAAGAAAGCGTGGGTGAATAAATGAAACATTGAGCCCATATATCCCAATCCATCTTCACCACCATATTTTGATACGCCCAATGCAAACATCATATAGCCAATCTGCGACATGGTGGAATAGGCCAGCACTCTTTTAATATCGGTTTGGGTACAAGCAATTACTGCAGCAAAAAAGGCAGAGAAGGCACCTGTATACATCACAATTTGTAATGCTCCAGGATCAGACAAAGCAAAAACTGGAAATAATCTTGCTACTAAGAAAACACCAGCAACCACCATGGTAGCGGCATGGATTAAGGCAGATACAGGTGTTGGACCCTCCATTGCATCGGGAAGCCAAATATGTAAGGGGAACATGGCAGACTTACCCGCACCACCCACAAAGACTAGGATCAATCCCCAACTAAGTGCAGAAACTCCTAAGAAGCTTGCTGCATTGATATCAGATAAATAAGGAGAAGCTATACTCAATCTTTCAATTAATAAACCAAAGTCTAGTGTCTTAGTATAAAAAGCCAAAGTGAGTATGCCAATTAAAAATCCAAGGTCTGCAAACCTAGTAACAATAAAAGCTTTTTTGGCTGCGGCTACGGCCGATGGTTTTTCAAAATAGAATCCAATTAATAAGAAGGAAGAAACACCCACTAATTCCCAGAACAAATAGATCTGGAAAATATTAGAAGATAAAACCAAGCCTAACATAGAGAAGGTGAATAAGGATAAGAAAGCAAAATAGGTTGCAAATCTTTCTTCTCCTTTCATATAACCCAAACTAAATAGATGTACCATTAAGGACACAAAACTTACCACTACCAACATCATTACTGTAATAGGATCAATCATCAATCCAATATTGATAGATAGGTCTGGAGCAAACTCCAACCAATTGTATTGGAATACCACCAATTTTTGGTAAACCCCATTGACCTTGCCACTAACAAAAAAGTATTGGTACGCAGTTTGAAGTGACAAAAGGGTAGAAATAAATAAAGACAAAGTTCCTATGATACCTGCGCTAGAACTTAAGTGTTTTCGGCCATACAAACCCAATACCAAAAAACAGGTAAGAGGAAGTAAGGGTATTAGTGCTATTTGAAGAGTTTGGCTCATGATAAGAGATTATGGTTCCTTTCTTACAATTAATATTTCATTTCACTAGCATCTTCTACGTCAATAGAATGATGAGAGCGATATAAGTTGATGATAATAGCAATAGCCACAGCAGCTTCTGCAGCAGCAATGGTGATAATGAATATGCTGAAAAACACACCACCCAGTTTGTCTGGATAGAGGTATTTATTAAAAGCTACAAAATTAATGTTGACGCTATTTAGCATTAACTCTACAGACATGAGCATAGTGATCATGTTTCTTCTTGTAAATAATCCATAGGCGCCAATAAAAAATAAGGCAGTGCTTAGGAAGAGAATATGTGTTAAAGGAATACCTGTCATGATTTAAGATTGAAGGGTTTTAACGGGTTCTTTCTGTTTCAAGGCAATGACAATACAACCAATCATAGCAGCTAATAGCAACATGCTGATTAATTCAAATGGTAATAGATATCCATGGTCAGTTGTTGAAAGCATTTGTCTGCCAATATCACCCACTTTTAATTCAAAAGGTGCAGGATTTTCGGGAACTTGGAATTTGTAAAGACTAATCTGTCTTATTGTATAAGCCAAACCACTTAAGGCAGCAAGTATAGCAAATAGGTTTCGTTTAAAAATGGGTTTAGGCATTTCTTCTCCAGACTTAATGGTCAAGAAAATGGAGAAAATAATTAACACCACTATACCACCTACATAAACAATTATTTGAACGGCGGCTAAAAATTCCAATTGCATCCAGAAATACAAAGAAGCTATTCCTATTAAAGAAAATAACAACCAGATAGATGCTCGGAAAATTTTCCTTGTGGTTACAGCTAATAATCCTGTTCCAAGGATAAATGCTGCAATAATGTAAAAAATAATAGATGCTGCACTCATAGTACTATAATTTTATTCTACGCCTGCACGTAGATTAGAGTCTGGTTTGTTCAATTGTTTTGTTAATTGGCCTCGAGTAAAAACACTATGTTCAAATGTGTTTGCCATTTTGATGGCGTCAGTTGGACAAGCCTCCACACACAAGCCACACATGGTACATAATTCCAAATGGTATACAAAAGTGTCTATGGCTTTCTTTTTCTTTCCTTCAGGGCTTATGTCAAATTTGTTAATGATTTTGATAGTACCATTAGGACAAGCTAATTCACAGGCTGAACATCCGGTACAGGCGTGTTCATTTGCTTCATCGTGTGTCATCACTACTTCTCCTCTAAAACGTTCTGGTAAATTCAATTCCAATCTGTTGTCAGGATATTGTTGGGTGATGATTTCTTTATGGTGGGTAAAATAATAGCCAGTTCTTCTCATCCCAACTAATAAGGAACGGATACCGCTATAAATGTCTTTGAAATATTCTTTTATAAACATCTGTCTGATGGTTTAAAATCATTTAAAAATGCCAGCCTTTGATAGACACAAGTGTCATCAAAATCAAATTAAACATGCTAATTGGTAACAAGTATTTCCACTCTAAATTTAGGAGCTGATCTACCCGCAATCTTGGGAAAGTCCAACGAAACCACATGATTAGGAAAATCAAGAAAAATGTCTTTCCAAAAAACCAAAGAAAAGAAGGGATATAATCCATAACATGGTTAAATGCTTCCCAATGACCAATATGAAAAGGCATCCATCCGCCTAAAAATAGGGTAGCGCCAATAGCACAAACAATAAAAATATTGATGTATTCTGCTAAGAAAAACAATGCGAATTTCATTCCAGAATATTCGGTGTGAAATCCAGCAGTTAGTTCAGATTCAGCTTCAGCTAAATCAAAAGGAGCTCGATTGGTTTCAGCGGTTACCGCAATAATAAAAATGACAAAAGAGATAATGGCTGGAATATGTCCTTTAAAAATCCACCAACCATCTTGTTGTGAAAGTACAATATCATTTAGTCCCAAACTACCGGTTAAGACTATGATACTTAACACTGATAATCCAACAGACAATTCATAACTCACCATTTGAGCCCCACTTCTCATAGCACCTAACAATGAGTATTTGTTATTGCTGGCCCATCCCGCCATTAAAATACCAATTACTGAAACAGAAGAAATGGCAGAAACATATAGCACCCCAATATTGATATCCCAAATATGAAAACCTTTGGCAAATCCAATAGGAGCAAGTACCAACATGGCTACGATCATCACAATAAATGGAGCTAGATTAAATAAAAATTTGTCTGCACCATCAGGCGTTAGCCCTTCTTTCATAATCAGTTTCACGGTATCGGCTAGGCTTTGAAACATGCCTTTTGGACCAACTCTATTGGGCCCAAGCCTAATTTGTATCCAGGCAGCTACTTTTCTTTCCATGATAACCAACACCAGTCCTAGCCCAGCAAAAAGTGCAATGGCCAATACGCCAATAATCACAAATTCAAAAAACAGGGCTAGGTTGGGAGAGAAGGTCTTATTCAGCCAATCCTGTACCAAGGTTGTTATACTTTCTAAACTAAACATGTATCGCCACTTAGGTATGAAAAAATGTTGCTAATTATCTATCAATATCTGGAATAACCAAATCAAGAGTTCCCATAGATGCTACCAAGTCTCCCAATTTTTCTCCGCGGGTCATATGATCAAGTGCGGACAAATTGGAAAATCCTGGTGAACGGAATTTGATTCGATAAGGGGTTGTGCCCCCTTCGCTAACTATGTAAACCCCTAATTCTCCTCTTGCCGTTTCTACTCGCTGATAGAATTCGCCCTTGGGCAATTTTAATACAGCTTTGGTTTTGGCTTGATATTCTCCATCTGGTATATTGTCTATCAATTGCTCAACAATTCGAATGGATTGTTGCATTTCTCTTAAGCGAACCATATACCTTGCAAAACTATCTCCAGCAGTTTCTAATACTTCATCAAATTGGAGTTTGCTGTAAATCTCATAAGGGTATAGTTTTCTTACATCGCATGAGACACCGCTACCTCTTCCCGCAGGGCCGGTAACTCCATAAGTAATGACGTCTTCAGGAGATAAGTATCCAACACCTTTCATTCTGTTTTGGAAAATAATATTTCCTGTAACCAGTTCATCGTATTCGTGAATTTTGCTCTTATATAATTGTAAGAAGTTCTTAACCCTTGATTGAAAATTAGGGTGTAAATCTGCCATTACGCCACCTGGAACCATATAGTTCATAGTTAATCTAGCACCACAGGTTTCTTCCATAATATCATTAATGGTTTCCCTTTCACGGAATGCATGGAAGAAGGGGGTAAATGCTCCTAAGTCCATGGCCATGGCACCCCACCATAATTCATGAGAAGCTATTCTTGTGAGTTCATCCATTAATACCCTAATTACTTGAGCACGTTCTGGGATTTCAATTTGTAAACCCTTTTCTACACAAAGTGCACAAGCATGATTATTGATATGGGCAGAGAGATAATCCATCCGGCTAGTAGAATAGATGAATTGTCTATAACTCAAACTCTCACACATTTTTTCAATGGAGCGATGGATATAACCCAAATGTGGTTCCACTTTTTTGATAGTTTCTCCATTTAAGGTGATCACTAGGTGCAAAACCCCATGCGTGGCAGGGTGTTGTGGACCAACGTTGATGACCAAATCTCCTTCTACTGTTTTTCCTATTTCTTCAACCATTATAATTTGTTTTTCAAGAAACGAATCTTGGCTATTATTGGGTTATAGTTTGATCATATTAATAGGATCTTCATAATCCTTTCTCAAAGGATATCCAACCCAATCATCAGTAAGTAATAACCTTCTTAGGTCGGGATGTTCTATAAATTTGACTCCAAAAAGATCATATACTTCCCTCTCAAGCATTTCTGCAGTACGCCAGATATCACATACAGTAATTATTTCTGGATTGTTTCGGTCTAATTTTACTTTCACTACTATATTATCTAATGTGGAAGTACTTCTTAGATGATAAACCATAGTAAAATGGGTTTTCCAATCTATGCAGGTAAGACAGAACATAAAATTAAATGGGCCAGACTCCCATGAACGTAGTTTTTGGGCTGTTGCCTTCCAATCAGCGGCCTCCACAAACAAGTTTACCCATTCTCCAGTTTCTTCAAAAACTGCGTTGGGAAGTAATTGGGTTAGGGCATTTTTCAGTTCCTCGTTGGTCATCATCTTAAGTATGTTTATGGTAACTGTTTCATTTGTTCCCTGGTCATTCCCGACTTGATTTTTTCTTGCAAACTGATCAAAGCATGCAATAATGCTTCGGGTCTGGGCGGGCATCCAGGAATGTACACGTCTACAGGAATTACGTGATCGGCTCCTTTTACTACTGAATAAGTGTTATAAAAAAAAGGGCCTCCGCTAATGGCACAGGCACCCATGGCAATCACATATTTGGGATCAGCCATCTGATCATACAAACGTTTTAAAACCGGAGCCATTTTGTTCACAATGGTTCCAGCAATAATGATGACATCGGCTTGCCTAGGAGTAGCTCTAGCTACCTCAAAACCAAATCTGGAAAAGTCATATTTAGCAGATGCTACTGCCATCATTTCAATACCACAACAACTGGTAGCAAATGTTAGTGGCCAAAGTGAATTGGATCTGGCCCAATTAATCACATCGTCTAATTTACTTAAAACAATTCCACCTCCTGCTGTTTCGTGAATCTGTCCAGGAAATCCTACTGTATTATTTTCAGGTACACCCATATAAATATGATAAGGTTGTTTAGAATTAGTTGATTAAATCCATTTTAAAGCGCCTTTTTTATGTGCATATAAAAAGCCCATAAATAGGATAAACATAAACACTATAATTTCAAAAAGTGCCGTCATGCCTAGTTCTTTTACCACTACGGCCCATGGATACATAAACACCAGTTCCACGTCAAAAATCAAGAAAATCAATGCAAATAGGTAATAACCAACATTGAATTGGTTCCAAGGGGATCCTTCAGAAGGAATTCCACACTCATAAGCCTGTCCCTTTTGGGGGTTCTTGGTTCCTTTAACAAATATCTTTGCAATTAAAATACCACCAGCAGAAAATGCAATAGCGGCAGCGATTAGAACAATCAAATAAGCAGCACCCATAATGTTATTTTGCAAGCATGAAGTTAGTGCTTTCAATTTACTACAAACATTGATATTCCGCACATTACGATATGATTTTTGTCATAGATTTTTCAACAGTCTCTGGAAATCTTATTCAGGGTTGCATTGTTTATTACCTTTGAGGCAAACCCACAGTTTTGAAACACCTTTCTGCCGTTAACCACTATTTCTGGAAATACCGATATCGTTTCTTTATTGGGATGGTTTTTGTTGTTCTTGCCAACTATTTTGCAGTGTTAGCGCCGCAAATCACCGGCTATGTTGTCAATTTGGTGCAACAACACCTACCTGGTGCCAAACAAGTGGTTAGAAAACCCAATCATGACCTTGTTGTTGATTTTTTTATTAGAAATATAGAAAATCGTTCACTTGATTTTGGCAGTTTAGTAGCCATTTGCAGTTTGACAATTTTAGGTTTAGCAATCCTAAGAGGGATTCTCATGTTTTTTATGCGTCAAACTATAATTGTCATGAGTAGACATATTGAATTTGATCAGAAAAATGAGATTTTTCAACACTATCAACAATTGGATACCCAATTTTACAAGGAGAATACCACAGGCGATTTAATGAACCGAATGGCAGAAGACGTGAGTAGGGTTAGAATGTATACCGGACCGGCAGTGATGTACTTGATTAATTTGGTAGCCCTTATTGGGTTTTGTGTAGTGAGTATGCTGCGCAAAGACGCTATGTTAACATTATATGTTCTTGCTCCATTACCCATTTTGGCCATTACTATTTATTTAGTGAATAGTGTTATCAATAAGAAAAGCGAGAAAATACAGGAACTATTATCAGATTTAACTACCAATGCCCAAGAATCCTATTCTGGAATTAGGGTAATCAAATCATTTGTTCAGGAAAAAGCCATGATGGGCTTTTTTAGGAAAAACAGTGAAGATTATCGAATTCAAGCAGTAGGATTAGCCAAAGTGGAATCTATTTATTTTCCTAGTATGGCTTTGATGATTGGACTCAGCACGCTATGTACTATTTGTATTGGGGGGTTACAAGCCTTGGAAGATCCCAGTAAAGTAGGGCTGATTGTAGAATTTGTGATTTATATAAATATGCTCACTTTTCCAGTAAGTGCGATTGGTTGGACGGCTAGTATGATTCAAAGGGCTGCAGCTTCTCAAAAACGGTTAAATGAATTTTTGAAAACAGAGCCTGTGATACGCAATACCAAGGAAAAAGGGGCGGATCAAATAACAGGTGATATTCAGTTTGAGTCAGTTGATTTTACCTATCCTCATACGGGTATTCATGCCATTAAAAATCTCAATTTAAAGATTAAAAAAGGAGATAAGTTATTGGTGCTGGGAAGAACGGGTAGTGGTAAAACCAGTTTGGCCCAATTGCTATTAAGGTTTTATGACCCAGCAACAGGTAGAATTTTGATTGGGGGTAATGATATTCGAAAAATGGATTTAACCACACTACGAGAGCAGATCAGTTATGTTCAACAAGATGTATTCCTTTTTAGCGATACAGTTACAGATAATATTAGTTTTGGTTTATCTGAATCTGCAAATCATGAAAGGGTAGAACAAGCTGCCAAATCTGCCAATGTACACCAAGAAATACTGGGTTTTGAAAAAGGATATGATACCATGATTGGAGAAAGAGGCGTGACTTTGAGCGGAGGTCAGAAACAAAGAATCTCTATTGCACGCGCACTGATTAAAACACCTGAGATTATTGTATTTGATGATTGCTTGAGTGCGGTGGATGCCAAAACCGAACACGAAATCTTAAGCAATTTATATGGTTATTTAAATGAGAAAACTGCTATTGTAATCACACATAGAATATTTTCCAGCTTTAGATTCAATAATATTATTGTTTTAGAAGAGGGAAAGGTCATTGAGAATGGAACGCATGAAGAACTAATGCAAGCCAATGGATATTATGCAGAATTGTATAAAATGCAACTAATGCAAGAGGATGCTGGGTCTCTTTAAAACTATATTGGCAAAATTTTGGTAATTCTGAAACATCCCTATATTTGTGACGTTTAATAGATTACGCAACTTAAACCAAATTAACTGTGTCGTACGAGAACAACGAGAAAAAAATGGATAGCGTTTACAGCAAACGTATCAGGGCGGGAAAGAGAAGGACCTATTTTTTTGATGTGAGGGCTACTAGGGGAAACGACTATTTCCTGACAATTACTGAAAGCCGTAAGCGCTTTGACAACAATGGTTATGACCGACACAAGATTTTCCTTTACAAAGAAGATCTTAACAAGTTTATCAAGGCGTTGGCTGAAGCCGTGGATTATGTGAAAACAGACCTGATGCCAGATTTTGATTTTGACGCATTTAACCATGAATATCCTGAAGGGGAAGAGGGCGCAGAATATGAACAAGAATCCGCACCCGTAGCACAAGTTGAGGCAGCAGAATCAGTTACTGAAACAACTCCAGAGCCAGTTGCAATAGTAGCAGCTCCTGTAGAAGAAGCGCCAATTGTATTTAATAATCCAACTGCTAATGAAGAAGTTGACAAGTGGTAATTTAAAGTCAAATAAATAGATAAGAGTATAAAAAGACCCGATTCAATGAATCGGGTCTTTTGTTTAAAGTAGTATGTAGTCTATATTGCTAAAGTGATTTTGACATCCAAAGATCACAACCACAGTGACCTGAATTACCCATTGGCGCATCTAAATACTGAAACCCAAAATGTTCATACACCTTAACAGCTTTTGATAATTCTGGCATGGTTTCAAGGTATACGATTTGATACCCATTTTCTTTAGCCCAACTCATAACATGGCTAATCATTTTTTGTCCCAAACCCTTTCCTCTGGCTGCTTTGGTCAAATACATTTTGACCAATTCACATACTCCTGTAGGTAATCCTTCAGTGGGAAAAATACCTGCTCCACCTAATAATATTCCATCTTGTTCAGCTACAAAATAGACAGATCCAGTTTGGTTCTTAAACAAAGTAAATAAATCATCAGTGCTTGCATCAAAATAGACAGTGCCTGGTTTATTGGCACCAAATTCTTCCAAAGCAGTTCTGATAATGCTGGCAATAGCAGCATTGTCTTTGGGTTCTATTTGTCGGATGCAAATTTCCATTTCTTTATTTTGTATTGCGGAACTGTTTGAAACTATTGATTAGTCCATTAGTAGAACTATCATGTGCCGTTACTTTATCTGTTGCTTCTAATTCTGGTAGAATTTGATTGGCCAATTGTTTGCCCAATTCAACTCCCCATTGGTCAAAACTGAAGATATTCCAGAGAACCCCTTGCACAAATATTTTGTGTTCGTATAGAGCAATCAAAGTTCCCAAACTATAAGGAGTGATTTCCTTAACCAAAATAGAGTTTGTAGGCTTGTTGCCGGCAAAGACTTTGAATGGGGTTAATTTTTTGATCTCATCTTCCGATTTATCCGCTTTCATTAATTCTACCTTAACCTCATTCTCTGTTTTTCCATTCATCAATGCCTCAGTTTGAGCAAAGAAATTAGACATCAGTTTTATATGATGATCTCCAGTAGGATTGTGGCTGATAGCTGGTGCAATAAAGTCACATGGTATCAGTGGAGTTCCTTGGTGAATCAATTGATAAAAAGCGTGTTGTCCATTGGTTCCTGGTTCACCCCAAATCACTGGACCTGTGGCATAATTTACCGGATTTCCATTTCGGTCTGTGCTCTTACCATTGCTTTCCATATTACCCTGTTGAAAATAAGCTGCAAAGCGATGTAGGTATTGATCATAAGGCAAAATGGCTTCACTTTGGGCACCCATAAAATTGGTATACCAAAGACCTATTAAAGCCATGAGAACTGGAATGTTTTTATCAAATGGGGCAGTTTTCAAGTGATTGTCAACAGATTCTGCACCTTTTAAAAGTGCAATGAAGTTATCGTAACCAATGGTCAATGCAATGGATAAACCAATAGCACTCCAAAGAGAATATCGGCCACCAACCCAATCCCAGAATTCAAACATATTAGCCTTATCAATTCCAAATGCAGTAACAGATTTTTCATTGGTACTCAAAGCCGCAAAATGCTTGGCTATATCTGATTCTTTGGCACCAGATTCCAAAAACCAATTCCTTGCAGTATGGGCATTGGTCATGGTTTCTTGGGTAGTAAAGGTTTTAGATGCTACCAAGAAAAGTGTTTCAGCAGCGTTTACTTTTTTAAGGGTTTCTACAATATGGGTACCATCTACATTACTCACAAAAAATGTTTCAATACCTTTTACAGTATAAGGTTTTAATGCTTCAGTAACCATTACTGGACCCAAATCAGAACCGCCAATGCCAATGTTTACAATGTATT
>CALRXZ020000069.1:0-19732 GCA_943372255.1 Chitinophaga pinensis | reverse complement strand
AAGAAGGGTCTTTTACCATGCAATAGGTTATAAACACACCACCGTTTGAATGACCTACTGCTAGTCTTGTAGATAAAGTTTTGTAATTCTTATCTACATAGGTAAAGACTTCGTTTTTAAGAAAGTTCATAAAATCAACAGCCCTACCCTTGTTATCCCGCATCATAGCGGCTGTTTCTTTATGTATATAGGCGGGTAAAAAATCATCATCCCTTTGCTTTGAAATAACCCCTACTACAATCATGGGAACCGCACTATTCAAAAAGGTTAAACTGGAATGTACAAAGTCAAAATACTGCCTTGCTTGAGCGTCAAACACGTATACTACTTCATATCTTTTAATTCCTTCAAAGCCATACAACCTTGGCGTATAAATCATGATTTCGCGGTTACCATAAATTTTTGAATCTATGCTAACCGTTTCAATTTTTTGGGCCAGACAATAACTTGAAGAGACTAAAAACAGAAATAGGAAGCCAATACTTTTCATTTGAATAAGTGTTAAAGATGAGACGCTATTCTTTTATCAGTGCTTGTATTTTCAGGTTAATGGCATCCCTACTCAATTGCGCATCTTTTAAAGGAAGCCCTGCTTTCATCTCAGGTCTTTTGTGACCAATCAAGGTTAGCCAAGCATCTTTCATAATGGCTTGTCTCTCTTCCACTAATTTAAAGACTGCATCGCCGTTTTTAAAACCAGATAAGGCAGATGGTATATCAGTAGCATTTGAAAGTTCTTGCTGCCCTAACTCTAAAAGTATCGCTTTAGCCATCACAAAATGGCCTAGGTCATTGGGATGAACACCGTCTTTTGCAAAGAGAAAAGAAGTATCCACCAACCGGCGGTCTTCTAAGAATTTTTTCATGGGGCCATGCAGGTCTAAGACATCCCATTTCATGGAATACCTAGAACTGATTAGCCAATCTGAATAGAGATCCAGCACATTGGCATAGGCTGCCCCTTTTCTGGGGTCATAAACAGGAGGTGTAATATGAACAATGGGTGCACCCGATAAAAGTACCTGCTCATGCAACTGCTTAATACCGTCTTTGAACTTTTGAAAACGCTCATCATCAAAAGGCAGATAAATGCCATCGTTCATTCCGTAACATGCAAAAACTAAATCTGGTTTAATGTTGGTTAATGCTCTTTCTAATCGTTCCTGCAAAACCGGACGAGGAAACTGCCCACCAGCATGATTGGGTTCAGACAATCCTGAAACCGTTTCACTAGGCAATCCTAGATTAATGATTTCAAAATTTCTTTGGGGATATTTTAATGTTAGATAGGCGTCAATAAAGGAAATGTATTTGCCGTTGTAGGTAATGCTGTTTCCAAGAAATAGGATTCGTTTTACGCTATCAGGAATGGAATAGGTTTGGGCGTAGCTATGACAACTAAGAATGGTAAAAATTAAGAAGAGAATTCGTCTCATAGTAAAATTTGCTTAGAGCGCTACATTAGGTATGTAACAACAAGGCAATGAAATTACTATTTTATTTGTTTTTATACTTAAGCTTCCACTATCATTTTCCCAATATTATCCCCTTCAAATAAGCCCAACAAAGCTTCAGGCAATTGATCAAAACCCTTTACAATGGTTTCTTTGAATTTTAATTTACCTTCTTTTATCCAAGTGGCTAATTGCTTACTTCCTTCAGTAAATTGACTTTGGTAATTGCCTACAATAAATCCTTGCATTAACACGCTTCTAGTCAATAGCATTGGTTGAATACGAGGCCCCATTGGGATTTCGGTGTTATTGTACAAGGCTATTTGTCCACACAAAACAATTCTTGCGTTAAAATTGATATTCTTAATCACAGCATCTGAAATTGCTCCTCCTACATTATCAAAATAAATATCAACTGCATTTGGACAAGCATCTGTAATTGCTTTTTCTACATTGGTACAAGTTTTATAATTGATGACTTCGTCAAAGCCAAAATCTTCTTTTAATAACCTTAATTTTTCATCGCTTCCGGCTATGCCAATAACACGACAACCATGCATTTTGGCTAATTGACCTACCACCAGCCCAACTGCGCCAGCAGCTCCAGACACCACTACCGTATCACCATTTTTAGGTTTGCCAATTTGCATGAACCCAAAATAAGCGGTAAGACCTGGCATTCCTAGTACACCCAAATAATAACTAGCAGGCGCAATGGAAGTATCAATTTTTAAAAGGCTGTTTTCAGTTGCAATGCAATATTGCTGCCAGGGCAGGTTGCCTGTGACCATCTCATGCTCTTTAAAATTGGGGGAATTACTCTTTACTACTTTAGCTATCACTCCACCAGTTATGGGCTTTCCCAATTCAAATGGAGGAGCATAGGATTTGGCATCATTCATTCTACCCCTCATATATGGATCAACAGAAAAATACATCGCTTCTAATAATATTTCCTTTTCCCCAAGTTCGGCTAGCGCTATATTTTTTACTTCAAAATTTGCTATCACTGGTTTTCCCTTAGGTCTGCTTGATAGTACAATTTGTTTTGTTGAAAGATTCATGGTTGTTAATTTATATGGTAATTCAGATTAAAAAGGATCGCTTAATTCACTTACCCTGATTAGTTTTTTATTGACAAACTCAGTTATCCCTAACTCAGCAAGTTCTCTACCATATCCAGAACCTTTGGTACCGCCAAAAGGCAAATCGGCCTGTGTCCATGTAGGGTGATTGATAAAAACTATGCCTGTATCTATTTGATCTGCTATTAGTTTACCTCTTTCTATATCACTATTGAATATGGAGCCTCCCAAACCAAATGGAGAATCGTTGGCTAAATCAATGGCCGCTTGTTCATTTTTAACGGTATAATAAACTGCAACAGGACCAAAAAACTCTTCATAATATACTGGATTATCAGGCAGCATATTAGTAATCACAGTGGCTTCCATATAGGCGCCAGGTTGGTTCAATCTTTTGCCACCTAATAGAATTTTTGCACCACCATCAATAGCACGCTTAACCTGATCAGCAATGTTAACGGCAGCTTCTTCACTACTCAACGGTCCAAGTTGTGTAACTTCTTCCATTGGATTACCAATGACAAGACTGGCTAGTTTATCTGTTAATTTTTCAAAAAACTCTTCGGCTATTGATTCCACAGCAATAAATCTTTTTGAAGCTATACAACATTCGCCATTGTTATTGATTCTGCCTACTACTGCCCATTCTACCGCTTTTTCAATATTAGCATCTTCCAAGACAATAAATGCATCACTACCACCTAATTCCAAAACAGATTTCTTTAAATGCTTTCCAGCCTCGGATGCAATATTTGCACCAGCAGCTTCACTACCTGTTAAAGAAACACCCTTGATTCTTTTATCGGCCACCAAGGCAGAAGCTCTTTTGCCGGAGATCAATAAATTAGTGTAAAGCCCCACGGGTGCACCTGCTTCTAGAAAAAGTTCCTCTATGGCTACGGCACATTGCGGAACAATGGAAGCGTGTTTAATAAGTATGGTGTTGCCCACCATCAGATTGGGAGCAGCAAAACGGGCTACTTGATAAAAAGGAAAATTCCAAGGCTGTACACCCAGCAAAACACCAATGGGGCTATGTCTGATGAATGCTTGTCCATGAACTGGATCTAGGATTTGATCAGACAAAAATGCATCTCCATGTTTGGCATAATAGTCAAAAATTTCAGCACTTAGTTTAATCTCACCTTCAGCCTGGGTAAATAATTTACCCATTTCAAGGGTGATGAGCTGGGCAAGCTCTTTTTTCTTCTCTCTAAGCAAACCTGCCACTTTGTATAACAATGCTGTTCTATAGGAAAAAGCTGTCTTTTTCCAAATTTCAAATGTTGCTGCTGATGTAGCAATGGATTGATCCACTGCAGTATTAGACATTTCTTCAAATGATTTAACCACTTGATTGTTTGCAGGATTGGTGCTTTGTATGGGCATGATTATCTATTAAGTGTGAAAAAACTATTGGCTAACTCCATTTTAGGTTTGAATCATATTGTTTGTCAATTGGAAAAACAGTATCTTCTGCACTAATGAAACTGAGTAAATCAGCATTTAGTTTTTCTTTCTCTGTGATAAACAATCCATGTGGCGCATTTGAATAGACAATATATTTGGCATTGGGAACTAATGCTGCAGTTTTATTTCCCGATATATTAATGGGAACTGTTTTATCAGCATCACCATGAATGATTAAAACAGGCACTGTTATTTTTTTCACATCTTCCCTAAAATCTGTTTCTGAAAATGAACGCACACAATCAACCGTTGCTTTTGCAGAACTGTTTAAGCATAACATTTGATTCCACTGCAACAATGCATTGCTAACGGGTTGATTGATCAAAGAAAAACCGTAAAAATCTTGTCCAAATTCAGTTAAAAATGCTGGACGGTCGTCAGAAATTTGGTTAATCATCCCGTCAAATATTTCCTTTTCAACTCCTTCGGTATTATCAGCTGCTTTAAGCATATAAGGTGTAACAGAGCTAATGAGAACTACCTTCTCAATTTTATCTTCGCCATATTTACCTATGTATCTGGCAATCTCACCACCACCCATTGAAAAGCCAACAAGGATAACGGATGATAGATTTAATTGAAGTATTAAATCGTTTAAATCATCAGCAAGTGTGCTATAATCATAATGCTCCCAAGGTCTGTCAGATTTGCCAAATCCTCTACGGTCATAAGCAATACATCTTAAATTGTGTTTGAGAAGTTCTGCCAATTGGTATTCCCACATTTCGTGATTCAGCGGCCAACCATGAATAAAGATTACAGGTTTACCTGATCCATACTCCTGATAAAAAATGTTAACGGGGTTATTTGGTGAAGTAGATGTTATAAAACTCATTTGATGCTGATTTAGTTCACTTGTACATATATCCGTACAAAGCTGCAGCACCTAGGAATGGCAAGCATTACAAAGAGTTTTAAAAGAGTTACATCATTTACGGATAGCTAAAAAATTATAATGTCAATGTATTAAAAACAGCTTACCTGTCAAGAAAAGAAAGGAACATATTGATCAAAGAAACGCGCTTGTTGGTAAAAGAGTGATCAGTATCCCAAATGAAATACTTGAAGTAAGGCGGGTTTAGGTTTTGGATTGCCTCAGCTATTTTTTTATTTCTATCATGCTCATCCAGCATGATAATTTGTTTTTCACTAAGAGCGTCTATATTTTTCTCCAAATTAAAATATTCATCTCTTTCTATTACTGGTTGAAATCTATCCTTTAGCGATCCATTTAATACAAAATATTTACCCATTGTATCCGCATTCATATTAAAAGCATTTAACTCAGATCCGGTAAGCTGTCTTTTATATTGATTATGAATATCCCATGCTGACAATATAAAAGCCTTCTTTATTTCTGGTAATTGTTGCATTGCTTTTAAACTAACCCAACCAGCCATGCTATGTCCAAATAAGACAATATTTGAAGTATCAATTTGCAAAGAATCTCGGTATTTTTTACAGAAAGCAACTACATTCGTTACATCTTCTACACAATTCTTGAAGCTAAATTTTCCCTGGCTTCCCCATGAACCTCTATAGTCAAAATAAATAACGTTCCAACCATGAGACCTAACAACTTGTGCCAAGTCAAGGTTTCTTTCATTTCCGGGATATCCATGTAAGAGCAAAACTGTTGGATGTTTTTGTGCGCCATTTGCTTTGTAAATAAAACCAGACATCAAAGAACCACTAGAGGGAATAAAAAGTTCTAAAGTGCCTGCTGGAGCGCCTTTATCCCATTGAAGGTCCCTTAAAACAATGCTATCAGATTGTGCAAGTGCATTTGTTGAAATAAACAGCACAAATACAATCAAAAGACTTGCAAAGATTTTATTCATATGAATGTATTATACTTGATTTAGTTTCCAAAATAAGAAAAGAATTAATACGCAACAGCTCCCCCGTCAGGACTTGAGGAATCGGCATATCCAATATAGACTTTGAATTTGGGATCAAATGTGATGCCCATTAGTGAGCCCAAATTGCCAACTGCTCGCAGATGATGCCCCATAGCTTCCAATGATTTTTTGGTGTCAGGAGACATCAGGTTTTTCTCATAACTAATTATATCAGGTAGCCATTGTTCATGAATTTTCATTGCTTCTATGGCTTTGTCAATTGGCATGTTGTAGGAAAGCACATTTAAAACAGTTTGAAATACGGTATTGATAATTGTTCTACCTCCAGGAGACCCAATAATCAAATAGGGTTTACCATTTTTTACAACTATAGCAGGAGTCATACTAGATAACATTCTCTTTTCCGGAACAATTAGATTAGGACTGGTTCCAATCTGGCCTTTACTATTTGTAACGCCTGGCACTGGGTTAAAATCGCCCATCTCATTATTAAAGATAAATCCAAGATTACTGGAACCCATTCTTGATCCGTAAGAATACTCCAATGTATATGTCAGCGAAACCGCATTACCCTCTTTGTCAACAACAGAAAAGTGCGTGGTATTTTCCCCATCATAGGGATGGCCAAATTTGGCGGAATCGCTCACGGATGCTTTGTTCCAATCAATATTGTCAAAACGCTTTTTGGCAAACTGCTTTGATGTTAAACGTTCCAAAGGCATGTCTACATTAAAGTCAGGATCCCCCATAAATTCTGCCCTATCGGCGTAAGCCCTGCGCATTACTTCGGCCAATAAATGCACATAGGCAGTAGAGTTAAACTCAATTGAATCAAGATTTGCAAGTTCCATCATGTTCATCATTTCTACCAATGCAACACCACCTGAACTTGGAGGTGGCATGGAGTAAATATCATATTCCTTGAAAGTTCCTTTTATTGGTTTGCGTTCAATAGCGGAATATTTTTCCAAATCCTTTTTAGTGATGATGCCACCATTTTGCTTCATGAAATTTTCAATTTCCTGGGCAACTTCCCCTTTATAAAATCCATCCTGTCCTTTGTCTCGGATCAGCTCAAGCGTTTTTGCCAGTGCTGGTTGTTTCCATAACTCACCAGGCTTAGTAACTTCTGCTTTGTCAGAATTAAAATATCCTTTCATAAACGCATTAGACTGATTGGCTTCAACTACTTGAAGCGCTTCTTTGTATAGTCCCCATGGCATCATGAAACCATTTTTGGCTAGGTCAACTGCAGGTTGAACTAAATCCCGCCAAGGCAACTTCCCATATTTTTGATGCGCCATATACAAACCCGCAATGGTACCTGGTACACCAACAGACTTTAACCCATCGTGGTTACTTCCATTGATTAATTTACCCTGACCATCCAGATACATATTAGGGCTTGCTGCAAGAGGTGCTTTTTCACGAAAATCAATTGTGGTAACATTACCCTTCGCGTTCAAGAATACCAAAAAGCCACCGCCGCCAATATTTCCAGCAGTAGGATGTGTAACTGCCAATGCTAAAGCTGTTGCTATGCTGGCGTCAATAGCATTACCGCCTTTTTTTAATACTTCAACACCTGCTTTAGAAGCAATTGCATTGGAAGAAACTACTATTCCGTTTTGGCCATACACTTGTGCTATTCCCTCTGTTTGAACAGAGGTCAAAGCCAGAATGCAAATCGCCTGAAATAGCATTTTTACGCTTAGTTTATTATTGTCTATATGGATTCTCATTTTGTTGTGGATTAAATGGTGATTATACAGCATCACAATGATTCAAAAGCCTACTCAATATAAGCATTCCTCTATAGGATTCCTTCATCAAGGCAAATGTGGGCATGGGTAAGCTGAAAGTATCACAAATGCTATAGCCTTGGTGCTGATAAAATGCAATAGCTTCTTGGCTGCTATCCATGGCTTTTAGAAAGATGACTTTTTTGTTCATAGCAAGGGCGGTATCAAAAGCCAATTGCAACATTTTTTTACCAAGCCCCCTACCCTTCATTTTATTTAAGAGATAGATTCTTTCTATTTCAAGGGCATCGGCTGGATCATAACCGCTAAGGTTTGAGCAGAGAACCAGTTTCAGATATCCAACAGGTTCTTTATGATCTTGTAGCAGGTAATAGGCATTATTGGGATCAGCCAATTCTTTTTCAATTTGATCTACAGGGTAAGCGTATTGGTTCATATACCAGTCTGCTCCGCCAGGCAGCCAAAGATGCAGGTAGTTTTCCTGGTAAATGGCTTTTGCCAAATTAGACAGGATTGCTGCATCAGAAAGGGTTGCTTTTTCAATGGTGATCATGTACAAATGTAAATGATTTGGGAGGGTATTGGAAGGGAGAAAAGGGGTTTGCTGGCGCGATGGTATATAAGAAAAAAAACAATCTATTTGAATCATTCTTGGAATTCAAACATTCACTTCCTATGAGTCTTTATTTACGGGAAGCAGGAGAATTCACATCTATTTCACGAATCGATACCATCTTATATTCTGCCTGATCGCCATCCGTTCTCATGAGAAAGGTTCCGTGGCCAACCAAAATCATTTTTTTGGGATCAGTATAGTTACATCCAATTATTGCTAAAGATTGAACAGGCCAATTGCCTTGATCAATTACCTCACCAACTTTAACCCATACACCACCGTTTTTAGGATTTCCATTAGAAACAGAATCAATATAAACTTCCATTTTCACTTTGGTATTATTCTCAATATTGTAAATAATGTACTTCATCCCAATCCATATGTTGGGAGGTAAAGGATTACCATTCCACAAAGGATCTTGGGTGTGGAATCCTGAGCCCGACCAATAATCACTTGTAGGATGCTTTAGCTCTTTTTCAAAGTCCCATTTGCCGTCGTGACGAAATCTACAATAATAGGTAGATGCATCACAATCGTTGCCCTGAGAAGAAGCATGACCCAGCGGACCAGTTCTAGCACCAACAACCATCCCTCCATATGCAGGTCCAGAATTGCCAATTCTTCTATAGTATGCAGTAAATTCTGTGTTTAAGAAAAATTGCTCACTAACTTTTTTGGTGCGCATAGAATTTATATGAAACCGAGGACTACCCCCTGACATCATCATTGCACCTTTTCCATCAATGTGAAATCCTTGTGTACTTCCACTATGATCTTCCGTCCAATCAGTTGGGTCGTAAGGGTCTGAGGCATATTTAATGATTCGGTCAACGCCATTATTCCAATGTTCTGAAGTCCATTCCCTAGTGCCTGGTTTAGTAGGGTAGAATTGAGAGATCCCGAATACATCGGTAGGCTTAGATCCAGTTTGTGCTAAGAGATGCTGAATTGAAAAAAACATCATTACAAAAATTATCACTCCAGTTGGAGCTGAGAGCATATTATAACTTTTTATAAATCTTTTTCCCATAGAACGCTTAGTAGTTAAAATTAAGTGTTTTACTTTAAAAGGAATTTGCGGGTCTAATAGCTGGCGCGATGGTAAATGAGGATGATTCCCATGCTATGACTTTTACATTGCTTTATGGTGTTCAATCCCTTTTTTACTTTTCTTGAATGCCATGAAAAACTGAAAACAGGCTAGGAATAAATACGTGATGGGGAGCGCTTTCTTTCCTACATGGAAGAATTCATACGCTACTACAAGAGATAGTATTCCTTCTATGATGAAAAATACACCGTCAATCCAAGGGGCTTTTTTTTCTATTGTGGGGTGAAGTATGGCTACTGTTAGAAAGATGAGGGCTGCTATGCCAAAGAGTATATAGGAATTGTGACCTGATTCGTATTTCTCGTAAGCGTGTATTAGAATGACTACTCCGGCGCCAATGTGAGCAACTCGTTTGCGTTTGTCTCGGTTTTTGAAGAGCATGGGGTTGGGTTGGGGTGATGTTGTAATATAGGGAAAATTGGGGATTTTGGGAGGGCTGGCGCGATGGTCAATGAGAGAAAAGGGTATTACAATAAAGACATAATGAATTTGTTAACCTGGCACAGCGGGAACTTCCTGTTTCAAGTCTCCTGTTGCTTTTGAAAAACTGATATTCAGATAAATGGTTCTTTCCTTTGTTACTATGGAATTCATGAGATCTGATTTGTCTATCGCTATTAGGCTGGATAATGTCTGGTACAAATAATCTATTTTGGATTCTTGAATTTCAATGGTCATGGTTAGTGAAATGTCTGAGAATAGGCGCATATCAACTAGGTCTCCATATTGGGCAACTACAAACTGGATTTGACTGATGGCGGCGTGTCTGTCTTTATCCGTATAAGCTGTCCAGAAGATGTTCTGCATGAGGGGGTGTTATGTAGTTGTTGTTTCTGAAAATCAACTTGATTGATTTGATAAATTTTAATACAAGTATTGGCCCTGTTTATATGAACTAGTGTAACATATCATTTTACCTTGATAAAACCTTGTATGATAAAAGTGTCATCCTGTGTATAAAACTCAATCACATAATTATTGGGGTCTTTGATATTTGTTGTCACACTGACGCTTTTCCAGCTTTTATCAGGTACTGTGTTTGATTGTTCTTGGTATAGGACTTTATTGGTAATTTCTGAAGGCGTACCTTTAGGTGTATAACTGTATATCTTTGTTTTGAGTGTTGTTAATTGGAGTTCCTTGAGATTAGAAACATTCAACTTCAGTTTTAATTCTCCATCCTTCAACTTAAATCTATCTGATGGTTTCTGTACTTGGCCATCTTTGATTTCACTAAATTCAGTTTTGCTGCCAAAGTAATACATCCTTCCTTTCATCCCTACTAGTTTATTCTCAGGATTCTCTTCTATATTAATATTGACTGTTTGCTCAAACAATATCTTCTTTGTATAATCATTGATTATGGCTGCATTATCATACTGTTGATAAATGGAAACACGATATTTTCCGGGTTCCAGAAAACAGTGTGTTTTATTTGTTTGAGCACTCCTTTGAGATTTTTCATACAAATAAAATGTTCGTGTATTTTCTTCACCCCCGGAAGATAATAGCTTATTAATACTGCACATGATATTGGGCTCAATTTCAGAGCTTGCATTTGCCAAAAGATATATACAGAGTTGAGTACTTTTAATTGCTTGGTTGTCAAGTCCGTAATAACTGGTGGGTTTATTTGATGTTTTGTTGAAGTCAGTGCAAATGTGAAAATCAATCTTTGCCTGCGCAAAAATGGAAAACGGGATTAGCATCAGAAGGATTAGATGCATCTTTTTCATAAAACTTATTTTGGAATCAAATATAATAAGTTTTACAAATTAGTATTGAACCTTAGAATTATCGGCATATGATCACTCAATCGAATCCAGTCATCATACTCCCCCACTTGAATACTGCTTAGTTTTTCGCAAAGGCTTTGAGAAGCAAAGCAATAGTCTATATGATAGGGTTTCTCTTTCTTTGGAGATAAAAGGTTGGATGGGCTTTTTTATTAGTTGATCATAGTAATGGATGTTCCATACCGTTCTATATATCTTTCTACTTGGGCATTATTTGCCCAGATGGCTAAAATTATTTTATTAAGCGATTTTATCTGTTGTAATTTGATAACCTGACTATATTATTTGTTTACATTTATTTCAATGATTGAAGGTGATAAATACATATATAAAACCAATACTTCATTCTTGGATTATGAGTTTGAAAGTATTGGGCCAAAAGGAGTTATAAAAAAAGTAGCAAGATTTAACATACTTGAAAATAATATTTACAATTTTGGCTTTGGAGATATAAATCATGTAACAGGAGAAATTAGCGATACTGTTATTAGTAATAATAATGACGGCGACAAGGTTTTAATTACTGTAGCTAATATTATTTCTGATTTTACGAGTATTTTAAAAGACGCTGCAATTTTTATTAAGGGTACAACCCAATCAAGGACACGTAGATATCAAATGGGAATTAATAAGTATTGGTTTCAAATAAATACACTCTTTGAGATTTACGGTTTAAGAGATAATAAATGGGAAATATTTCGTCAAGGTGAAAATTATGAAGCATTTCTAGGCAGGAGAAAACCTGATTTATTGATTTAACTAGAATTTTATCCCCTTCCTTAGAATAAAATTTAAAAAAGTATTAGCTTTAATTTATGGGTTTGAAACAAAAAGCAATATCACCAAAAGCAAAATCATCTCAAAAAAAAGATGCTATTGTAAGTGAATCAGTAGGCAATTATGAAAAACATCCATTTTTCATAAAGAAGGCTGCTGCGGCTAAGGCATTACTTACTCAGGTTGGATTACCCAAACAATTAACATCAAAGAAATCAAGCGTTTAGGGCATTTACAAACGCCTAAGCCCTACACCCCCACCAACTTCCCATAAATCTCATTAAAGTATCCACTGGGTTGCATATCACCCAAAGGATCATCCTCCCAACTAGGGCTGATCATATTGTGTCCACGCCCATCTCCATTCCAGCACCATCCTATTACGGTCATGCCTTTTTTCTTGGCGTATTTGACGCAATCGGCCCAATTGCAGTGGCCGGTGCCGGGAGTATTTTCAATAGGGCCAAACTCTCCTACTAGACAGGGCTTCCCTGTTTGAAGTATCCGGTCAAAGTCATGTCTGCTAAAGGTAGCTGAGCCGTTCCAGGAGTCTTTGTAAATATGTGCCGATAGCGCAATCTTTGGGTCTGAGATCAGGGCTACGGCATCGGCGGCTATTCCTGCATCCTGTCCCCATCCGGGTAGGTCAATGATAATGTCACCGGCGTAAACTGTTCTGATGAGAGATATTGCTGGGTTGTAGGCATCGGCGTAAGCCTCAGGGCTTAGATTGTGTGGACCCCATTCATTCATGAGATTGATGATGAAATTGCCGCCTAGAGTTTGATAGTTGTCTTGCCACCACTGAGCGGCTTGAATCAGTTCTTGTGGGTCATTACTGCCTAGTGCTGTGCTTTTGTGGTAAGTGGCTATTACATGATAGCCATTGCCTTGGGCTTCTGCTATCCAGGTGGTGGCTGGGGTTACTGAAGTGGGTTCTATTTCTATTCGTACGGTTTTAATGGCGGGATAGGTTTGCATGAGGGGATATGCAAAGTTTACGTTGCCATTGTTGTAGTACGATGGTTGGAGGTTGACTCCGTTGGGAATGGGGAGGGCGTTGAGGATGGTGGGCATGGATTAGGGGTTTGCTGGCGCGATGGTAAATGAGAGAAATTTGAATTTACGCGATTCTAGTTTATGTATGGAACATTAGATTCAAATATGGTAATCCATTTTGACCAGTCACTTTTCTTTCTTTTGAAAATGGCACATACTTCTTCACCACATTTTATTCCACAGGTAGTGCGATAGTAAAAGATGCAATATTGGTTGTTTCTAAAAAATATGGGGATGCTAAAGTTGTAGAGGGTTTTACCATAGACTTTGGAGAAATAGTTCCAATCTTTTGTGGTGTCTTTGGAAATAGCGGTTACTGAATCTAGTGGAATAAGTTTTGAATTGGGGATTTGTATTTGATTCCAGAGATTGGTGCCTGATTGTTTTTTTAATTCGTTTAGGATGTATTGCTTTTCTTCCTTTGTCAAGATCAGGGTGTCAGATACCAGCACTTTACCAGGCTCATATTTTCTGTTATTGAACATCTCTTCGCGTTCAATGTGTTTGGAGATTGCTTTTATAACGTTTTGGTTTAGGCCTTTGGAGTAGATGAAAGGGGAATCTGAGGTGGTGTTGGAGAATTGAGTAAGGAAGGTGCTTGTTTGGGCGGATGAGGTAAAGCTGAAGAATGAAAGAATTGCTAAAAGTATGAGAGTACGCATGGATTTGGAATTAGTATGCCTAAATAGTGCTGATGCCTTAAAGTATATCAGCTATTTAAATGTAAGAATTATAGGCATATGATCACTCAACCCAATCATGATGTATTTGAGATCTGGGTTATGGGAATTATCGCTGGCGCGATATTAAGCCAGGCCTTTTTTCTTTTCAGGTAGCCCTTTTTCTTTCTTGATATCTTTTCTTTTTTTATCCTTCTTAATCCATTCGCTAATAAGAGTGAAATCTTTATCAGTTGGTTGCTTGCCAGTAGTATAAAAGTCTATATTTTTTGGCTATTTAATCATAACTATCATTTAAAGTGTAACAGATAAATTCAATCTTCCCCCCAACCCTACTTCAATAATTTTTTGCAAAGTAGAAATACGAACATCTTTTATATCATTTTCAACTTTAGAAATATAGGCTTTATTGGTTCCACATTTATCAGCAAGCTGCTCTTGAGTCATTCCTTTCTCTAATCTTGCTTCTAATAGTAATGCACCAAGTTTAAAGCTTTGATATCCTTTTTCAAATTTTTCTCTTTTGAGAGAACCTTTTTTGCCATATTGCTCGTCAACTAAACGGGAAAGTGTTTTAGTATTCGCTTTTGTTTTCATAATACTCCTTTATAATTTTTAAAGCCCTTTCAATTTCAAGTTTAGGGGTCTTTTGTTTCAATACAGCTGGCGCGATGTAATAAAATAAAAGTAGTCCAAAAGGGCAACTTTTTAAGCAAATAAAATTAGCTGTTTTGATGACTATTCAAATAGTCGTTCCCTACACCTTGTCAATTTCCCATAAATCTCAATAAGTACTTGATTAAGTTGGGCTTGCTTACTGGCCCGATGGTAAAAATGAAAATTTAAATTTTATTTCTAGATTCTAAAAAAGAGGTTACGGTCATAATTTTTGTCTTTCCAAATTTTGCTATAGCTAATAAGTCTTTATCACCCGTTAAAATATAATCGGCCTTGCTATCTTTTGCAAGTTCAAGCAAGAAATTATCTTTAGGATCCCTGCATACAGATACAACACTTTTAACTTCTACAAGGTTAATGAATGGCTCAAACATTGTAAGCATTTCTACCAGACCGTCAGATAGAAAATATTTTTTAAGCTTTGGCTTTGCAATTGTAGCCTCAATCTCCTTAATAAGTTCTAGACTGAATATCAACGTTATTTTCCCAGAGAAAATTAATGAATCAAGCAAGGAAAGCTTGTTAGAAATGATAAAGCTAATCCATAGATTAGTATCAATGATGATTTTTGAGGGCCTACTTTTGGGCATAACGCTTAGCTCTTACTTCTTCAACGATATTTGTAATCTCGTTCAAACTTGGAGCTGTTGCATTATTACGCCTCATTTTTTTAAGGTATACTTTCAAAGATGAAGCTGGCTCTTCATTAACCTTAATTAGCTTTAAATCCTGCATCCCTTTTATAAGCTTTAAGGCTTTCGGATTTAATATTTCAATTTTTAGCGCTACCATAGTTCGAATTTAAAGATTTTTTCCTGAATCTGAGTTCTAAACTAAGCTTTGACTTTTAAACAATCGAAGGATTTATATAAAAGAATTTTAGTTATTGAATGGGAAATTTACAAATTTGTATTGAATCTAATTATCAACGGCATATGATCACTCAATCCAATCCACTCCTCATACTCCCCCATTTGAATACTGCTTAGTCTTTCACAAAAGCTCTGAGAAGCAAAGCAATAGTCTATATGATAGGGTTTCTCCTTCTTTCTTTGGAGATAAAAGGTTGGATGGGCTTCTTTGCCTTGTGCTTGCTGGTATTGCTGGTGGTAGATGCTGTGGATGTTTCTTTTGGCTAGTTGATTAACTACTGCTGTATGGTTTCCTTCTCTGCGGGGTTTATCCCAGATGGTATTGCTATTAAAATCCCCGGTGAGGATGATTGGTTGCTTTAATAGTTTTTCATAATAGTGTAAGGCTTTCCATACTTGTTCTATGTATCTCCCTTCTGGATCTTGGGCATTGTTTGCCCAGATGGCTAGGAGGATGAAAGTCTGCCCCTCTCCTGTTACTGTTAAGGGGATGATGTATTTGAGATCTGGGTTGTGGGATTTGTGGGGTTTGATGGTGTAGGTGCCGAATGTTTGGATGCTGATGCCTTTATGGGGGTTATCGCCATACCAGAGGGATTGGGTTGGGGGATTTGAGTAAGTTAGTTTGTTGGTGTGTTCGGATTCTTGGATTATTAGAATGTCTGGGTGATGGGCAAAGATGAAGGGGTATTTGTTTCGGAAAGCGCCTTGACAGTTCCAGGTGATGAGGGTCATAGAGTTAATTAAAAATAGCTGGCGCGATGTACTAAATGTATAACTATAATTGAAATGCTTGTTTCAAGCTGTTATTCAAAGCCTCAATTTCAGTAAAAGAAAAAGTTATCTGTACAATATCACCCATTGTAAACCACTTTTAAATCCGAAACAGTATACAATTCTTCTTCCGATTCTAGGAACTCAAATGTTTTACTTTCAGAAGCCATTTGTTGTAAAGCAGTAGTTAATTTTTGGTCTTCGTATTTTTTAATAATGAATTCCGCAAAATCAGATATTTCTTCTGCTTTATTTTCAGGAAGCTGGTTGATAGCTTTGAGCGTCTTTTCAATAATTGCTTGCCTTGTCATACAAATGGTTTACTATTCAAATATAAGAATATTAAATGACCGTGGAATTTTCAAGCGTTTACAAACGAATAAGCCTACACCACCACCAACTTTCCATAAATTTCATTAAGTACCCGCTTTAATTGGGTTTGTTTGCTGGCGCGATGGTAGTTGAGGGAAATATGATATCACTTGATCCTAACTTACCGATTCATATACTGTAATCCATAAAGACCAAGCTCCAAACTCTTTCCGATAAATTGAAAATAATTCTTCCCCACAAAGCCCCCCGCAACTATTTGCATAAAAGAAAGCACAATATTGATTGTCTCTAAAAAAGATGGGGATACTGAAGGCAAAGAGACTTTTACCGTAAGAGTTATAAAAATTACGCCATCCATTTGCTCTGTCTTTGAATATGGCTGTAATAGTATCCCTAGGTATCGATTGTGAATTAGGGATTTCAAATTAATTCCAAAGACTTGTATCGGCTTGTTTTTGTAATTCTTTAATGATGAACTGCTGTTCCTCTTTTAATAAAACAAGCGAATCAATAATTTGAACTTTATGATTCTCAATTCTAAAATTATACAGTACTGAACTTCGCTGTAGTGCTTTTAGAATTTCATTTTGGGTATAGCTGTTTATCCCTTTAGTATAATATAAAGGAGTTCCGGGTTTACTTTTGTTTTGGGTAAACTGAGTTAGGAAATCGAGTGCTTGTTTCTGGGTAGTTTGGGCGTTTGAGGTGGAGATGAAGTATGAAAGTATAGTTAATAGAAAGAGTGAGCGCATGGAATTGTTTTTAGCTAAGGCTTAACCCTAACAACTTGATTATCCTTGAGAATAACAATTTCAGTATTCTTTTGCTTCTTAAATTCAATCAATTTTTTGTAGACCGTTTCAAGGCCTACAATAATTTTATTATGAAGCTCCGTTTGTTTTTCAATTTTTGTCATAATACTTTTTTAAAAGGTCAAATTTTGAGTTATCCGTAACCTCTAATTCTAACGCGCTCCTTAGCTAATTCCACATTTTGAAGCCAAAAGAAAAGCAATGTTACCGTATAGCCTTTTCGTTTTGCTTCCTCAACTTTCAATTTATAACTTCTAGTTGAAAGGGTAGTTTCAAATGCAAAACTTTCCTGGTTCTCTAAAAGCTCGGCTATTCTTTTCAACATTATACGACCAGCTTCAAAAGCAACCTTTTCTGGTTGAAAAGGCGAAAGTCCTTTGGCAATTTCATCAGCGTTCACAAATTCCTTACAATCAATAATTTCAGGCAAAATAGTAAATGAAGCTGTTGTTTTTCCAGCGCCATTACAACCTGCTATTATGTAAAGGTTTTTGTCCTCCATCATAGCAAAATTACAGAATTACTTTTTTGGTTGGGTTTCTTATTTCAAATTGAAATTTAGGATTATCTGCATATGATCACTCAACCCAATCCACTGGTCAAGTTCCCCAACCTGAATGGAAGGCAACCTCTCGCAAAAGCTTTGAGAAGCAAAGCAATAGTCAATATGATAGGGTTTCTCCTTCTTTCTTTAAAGATAAAAGGTTGGATGGGCATCTTTAATAGTTGATCATAGTAAAGGATGTTCCATACCGTTCTATATATCTTCCTTCTTGGGCATTATTTGCCCAGATGGCTAGGAGAATGAATGTTTGCCCCTGTCCAGAAATTGTTATTGGGATAATTAATTTGAAATTTTGGTTAAGGTATAGGCAATTAACTTTACACAAAAACTAAAGTAAGCCCCTTTTTCATTTGTAAAAAATTATTGTTCCATTCAAATTACTTTAATGGCAGTTATAAAATGATTCATTTCTTCAAGGCCAATGCCATTATCGGTTATAGGAATTGAAAAAAGTTTTATTTGCATTAATGAAGCTATTATTGTTAATAACCAACATTTCCAAAAAACAATAATTTCTTTTTACTTTATTCTATCGTTTGTCCCTCACTCCTTCATTAAGCAAAAAACTTTAGCTTAAAGGATGGACAAATGAAACACTGTTTACTCGGGAAGCACCACCCGAAAACCGTTGTTAATGAAACGGGCGCCCGGTGTGAGGGTGCCGCGTTTAGCAACACGGCAGTCAGAGGGCGAGTTGCTCCAGCTAGCACCACGCAAAACACGGTAACCCCCTATCCCTGTCTTTGCACCCCTTGGATTGGTTTGTGCCCCAACCACATATTCCCCATACAAGTCCTGGCACCATTCCCAAACATTGCCACTCATATCATAAAGACCCAGTTCATTTCGGTATTTTTGGGCAACAGGATGTGTGCCGCTACCGCTATTTCCTATGTGCCAGCCTACAGAATTAATACTTTGTGATCCGCTGAATTTGAAGCCCATGCTATGTTTACCACCTCGGGCTGCATATTCCCACTCCGCTTCAGTTGGCAAGCGGTAAATTTTGCCTGTTTTATCGCTTAACCAATCACAATACGCTACGGCATCATCCCAGGTTACATTTACAATAGGGTGACTATCAATCCATCCCCAAAAAGGTGTTTCCGGCATGCTATGTCCAGTGGTATTGCAATATGTTCGCCATTGCGCCACCGTGGTTTCTGTTTTGGCAATGCTAAAGGTTTTTAGCGTTACAGAATGAACTGTTTGTTCATTAGCATCTCCAATACCCCATTCGTCGCCCATTTCAAAAGTACCACCCTCCACTTTTACCATTTCGGGGTACTGCTGGGCATGGACTGTAATAGAATAAAGGAATAGGGTAAAGAGTAGGAATAGTTTATTCATGATCTTTGAAGTTTAATTAAATATATATAATTAAATTATCTATGAAAATAGAATTTTTATAGTGTTTTTTGTAGATCTCAATTTCATTGACTCAGCATACCAACAATTTTGAAATACTTGAAAAATTTACATTTTAAATCAAGATTTTAACAATTGGATTTGGTTTGATTTCATCACCTGTTGGCATAATGCTCGGTTGTAATAGAAGATTAATTTATGCTAAACAAGTTAGAGGAATGGATTTTTTTTTCTTGCGCAATAGTAACCGGGTTTATCCCAGATGGTAGGCTATTGAAATCTCCTGTTAGGATGATTGGCTTCTTTAGTAGTTTTTCATAATAGTGAATGGCTTTCCATACTTGTTCTATGTATCTCCCTTCTGGATCTTGGGCATTGTTAGCCCAGATAGCAAGGAGAATGAAAGTCTGCCCCTCTCCTGTTACTGTTAAGGGGGATGATGTATTTGAGATCTGGGTTGTGGGATTTGTGGGGTTTGATGGTATAGGAGCCGAATGTGTGGATGGATTGACTCGTCCTAAAAAAAGTTTACAGTTTTAATAATTAATCCTGTTATAGGTTGTCATTTACTTTTTAATCCTAGGGTTGGTTTACAAACGTAGGATGTTTTGGGTAATAGTTCTTCCATAATCTCTTTATTTCCATAGGCTCATTAGA
>CALRXZ020000068.1:0-19811 GCA_943372255.1 Chitinophaga pinensis | reverse complement strand
CACTCTTCACTCTTCACTCTTCACTCTTCACTCTTCACTCTTCACTCTTCACTCTTCACTCTTCACTCTTCACTCTTCACTCTTCACTCTTCACTCTTCACTCTTCACTCAATGTCGCATCCAATTGGCGCACCAGGTGCAATGGCTTTTGGTGCAGGCAGCACCATATCCTTTGGCTTATTAATGCGTTCAACGGTGTAAGCATAGTGTGCAGCAAGTGCTGGGTTTGCTTTTTCTTGTGCAGTTGCATAAGATTTCAAAGCTTGTAAACGGCTAAAGCAAATGGCTTTAACTTGAAATCCCGCTTGCTCATTTTGACTTAAATTCAATAACCAGCTTAGGACCAATTGTTGGGTTTGTAATTGAACTTGTTGTTTCAAACCCTTTTCCAGTGGGGCTTTCCAGGTTTTTTGTATAATGGCATCCAATACATCATCCCATCCTGGAGTTCCAGCCTGTGCTTTGAATTGCACAAGTCTATTAGCCCTATCTGTATTGAATAAAAAGCCGAGTTCAAAATGAGTTAACGCTTCTGCCGCGGCCAAGGGGTCAAAACTCATGCCTGTTCTTTTCTGGAACAATTCTCCAATACCATAGTACATAGGTGGTCTAGGTGGTATCAGTTGGATAATTCTGTCAGAAAGGGTCAGGGTCTCTGGAGACAAACAATCCAATGCCGAATTCAAAGCTTTTTCCTGAATGGCTTTGGAAAGAATTTCTGGCTTTTGTTGTTGATCACCTCTTACGGCATAACTATAATTCATACCACCAATCAACTTGCAATTGGCTTCTAATTGGTATTGGTGGGCATTGTACAAAGGAACCAATACGTCTTCTAATTTGGCAAAGGGGGTATTGGGTGCAATAGCGTTTTCAGAAAAACCTTCTAAGGCTTTTTTGCGAACAGCCAATACGTGTTTCAATCCATCACTTGCGTCTTTGCCATTATCCCATAAGTGCGCATAAGGGTGCATACCACCCGCGGCTCTGGCATCCATATCGGCAATAAATAAAACGCCATTCTTGGTGTTTTCTTCCAACATGCTATTCAAAGCCATGTTTTCATTAGTGCCTGGGGCAAAATCGGTATAGCCATATTGAATGGCGCGCTTGTCCCATAGACCAATTTCATTGGTATAGACCTGTGAAAAATCAATTTGTCCAGCGGCATTAACACTGAGATTTGGGTGGGGGTAATCCATTACTGATGCCCTATCATTAAAGCTAGAAGCATAGTTGTGTTGTAAGCCCAAGGTATGTCCCACTTCATGTGCTGCCAATTGGCGCAAACGCTGTAAGGCTGCATTTTTCATGGTTTCAGGAACAGGCTTGCCAGTTTCAAAAGGTGATAATAATCCTGTGAAAATCAAGTAATCCTGTCTTACCCTAAGAGAACCCAAAGTCACTTGACCCTTGATGATTTCTCCTGTTCTTGGGTCTGTTACAGTGGCGCCATAACTCCATCCCCGGGTAGAACGGTGTACCCAGTTAATAATATTGTATCTGATATCCATGGGGTCAGCAGAGTCCGGTAATACTTTTACAATAAACGCATCTTTATATCCAGCAGCTTCATAAGCTTGGTTCCACCAACGAGCGCCATCTAAAAGGGCAGACCTTATAGGTTCTGGCGTACCATTGTCAAGATAATAGATGATTGGCTTTACGGGCTCACTAATTGCCGCTTGGGGATGCTTCTTTTGTAAACGATGTCTACTAATAAACATTTTTTCTATAGGTTCAGTAAAAGGGCTGGCATAGTCAAAATAACTGATGCCAAAATACCCGCTTCTAATATCATATTTACGGGGTTGGTATTGGTTATCCGGTAATTGTACAAAACTATGGTGCAAGCGCAGGCTAATGGCTTCAGAAGAGGGTGTAACACTAGCCACAAATCGCCCAGCGTCACTTCCTCCTGTAAAACTAACTGTTGCTTCAAATTCTGAGTTGAGTGGAAAGTTCTTGGTTCCGGGTAAATAGATGGCAGATCTTGATTCATTATAGGAGTAAGATCCTTGTCTCATATTTCTGAGCTTATCGGCAACCCCATGTGCATCCCTTGTTAGAAATGCAGTTGCGTCAACCAGTAGTTTGCCTTCATCTTCTTCTTCAATAGTAAAATTTCCAATGATTGATTGGGCAAAAGATTGTCTTACCGCCCTTTGTTCATTGGTATTACTGGTATTGGCCCTAAAATCATAATTGGGCTGAACCAAGAATAATTTTTTTCCTACTTTATTAAAAAATACTATCCTACTATCTCCAATTTGCCCCCTGTCTAGTCCAATATCATTAGATCCTAGTCCGGCGGGCATGGTGTTCACATAGAGAAATTCTTGGTCAAGTTTGTCTACTTCTAACCAGATTTTTCCTGAAGCAGCGTCCCACCAAAAATTAAAATAGCCCTCCATTTTTTTCATGTTTTTTGTTTTCTCTGCCATTTTAGAACCGGTTTGAGCAGCGGCAACAAAAAAGCTGATGCATAGTAAAAAGCTAGTGATAATTCTGTTCATTTTTTTTAATCTTGAAGGTGAATGCTAAAAAATAAAAAACTCCTGCAATGTATCAAGATGAAACATGGCAGGAGTTATATGTTTTGTGTTAGTGCAAAAATTATTCTGCAGCAGGAGTTGGTGTTTCTTCTGGAGCTGGAGTTGCTTCTGCAACTGGAGCAAACAATTCCGCAACAACAGGTGCTGGAGCAGGTGCTGGAGCAACTACTTTTTTAACAGCTTTTTTCTTTTTAGGAGCAGCCTTCTTAGCTGGTGCTGGAGCGGGTTTGGGAGCAACTACTTTTTTAGCAGGTGCTGCTTTTTGGGGAGCTGCTTTTTTTGCCGCAACAACTTTTTTGGCAGGTGCTGCTTTTTTAGGAGCAACTTTTTTGGCGGCTTTTTTAGGAGCTGCTTTTTTTGCTGCTGCTTTTTTTACCACTTTTTTTACTGCTGTTTTTTTAGCAGGAGCTGCTTTTTTTGCTACTTTTTTAGGAGCAACTTTTTTAGCGGCTTTTTTAGGCGCTGCTTTTTTTGCTGCTTTTTTTGCTACTTTTTTAGGAGCAACTTTTTTTGCTGCTTTTTTAGCAGGAGCTGCTTTTTTTACTGCTTTCTTAGGTGCTGCTTTCTTGGCTGCTTTTTTAGGAGCCGCTTTTTTAGCAGGAGCCGCTTTCTTTGCAGGAGCTGCTTTTTTTGCTACCTTTTTTTTACTTGCTTTTGCCATGATGGTATTAGTTTGTATGATGGTTTTTAAAACTAATACGTAAGTTAAAAAAATTTATTCAATATATCTTGTAAATTCATTTGTAAGATTATTTACCATTCCTCCTAGGGATCCTAGAAATATTGAAATATGAAAAAGACCGTAGTTATTGGTGCGTCAGAAAATCCAGATCGATATAGTTTTCTGGCTGTAGAAAAATTAAAAAAATATGGTCACCCAGTAGTTGCTGTTGGAAGAAAATCTGGTCAAATTGGAGACACGGAAATTTTGGAGGGAAAACCATCAATAAGCGATGTTGACACCGTAACACTCTATATCAATCCGGAATTGCAAGAACAGATGGAAGACTATATTCTTTCTTTAAAACCACAGAGAATTATATTCAATCCCGGAACCGAAAACCCCGAGCTAGAAAAAAAAGCAGGCTCCCTTGGTATTGAAACCCAGGAAGCCTGTACATTGGTTTTATTAGGAACCGGTCAATACTAACCGTATAATTCTAAGTGAATGGCTTTTTTGTCATAACCCATGGCAAGAATGCGTTGTTTGGCCTCGTCTACCATGTTTTTCCATCCGCAGAGATAGAAATTAGCCGGACGATTACCATTTTCAGTCAATGCCTCATAAACAGCGTGCACATAGCCTTTATGTGTTCCTGCAGGAACTTCTGCTTCCCTAGAATAGCAAGGGTGGAACTGAATATTTGGATGAGCCGCTTGCAAAGCCTTTAGTTCATTAATGTACAAGCCATCTGCAAAATGTCTACACCCAAATACTAAGTGAACATTTTGATAGGCAAGTTTATGTTTTGTAATATGGTGTACCATAGATCTAAATGGAGCAATCCCTGTTCCAGTGCAAATCAAAACCAGGTCTTTTTCTGTGTCTTCAGGAAGGGTAAATTTACCTTGCGGACCGCGGAGTAAGATTTCTGAGCCCACACTTACTTCATTAAATAAATAGGTTGTACCAAGACCACCTTCCAATAATACAATCACCAATTCAAATACATTGGTTCCGTCTGGTGCAGAGGCAATGGAATAACTTCTCCAACGCTTGTTTTTCTGTTCGTGAATGGGTAAATCTAAGGTTACAAACTGACCTGGTTCAAAAGAGAATTCCGCTATTTCAGGAACTTGAATCCAAAATCTTCGGGTTGAGCTGGTTTCGTTTTCAATTTTGATGACCGTACCAGTACGCCATGGTTCCAACATACAATCGAGTTTAGAAAATAAAGGTATACTAGATTGATTAATGGAGGGCAAATTTTATGCGCAAACGATGGCATAAAATAAGTGAAGAGTGAAGAGTGAAGATTGAAAAGGGGGGAAGAAGAAAGTGAAGAGATAAAAGTGAAGAGTGAAGAGAGGTGGAAAAAAGTGAGAAATGAGAAGTGAGGAATGAGAAGTGGAAAGCAGTTTTATCATTATTTATACACTTTTTGAGACAGTGTCATGTCTTAAATGAAGCAACCCTTGGCATGCCAAGGGTTGCTTCATAAAGAAGTTTTTCTATAACTATAACCTAAGCGCAGCTTAGGTTCACACAATTACTGTAATTTCCGTTCACTCTTCACTCTTCACTCTTCACTCTTCACTCTTCACTCTTATCTCTTATCTCTTATCTCTTATCTCTTCACTAATTCCTAAATCTACATTCCAGCCTGAGGTTCAAGCTTGGTAAAGGTTTTAGCAACCCTTGTGTATACAGCGCCGTTTTTGTCATTCAAACGCAAAACCAGTTCATTGGCCGCAACCTTATCGGCAATGTCTTTCTTAGGTTTGGTGCCATTTGTTACTAGATTCTTGATAGTAATCTGCCAAACGGCTTCATCTGTATACTTAACAAGGGTATCTTTTTGTTTGCCATTTTCAATTAGAACAGGTTTGGTTGCCACTCTGGTGATGGTAGCTGTATATAATTGTTGCTTAATCCAAACCCTTTCAATCTTAATATAGGGAACCTTATTTGCAATCAAATAAATATAATAAACTGGTTTGGTTGGAACTACCTGAACCTTGGTTTCCTTGCCACCAACTTCTATCACTGGAGATGGGGCAACACCACTAATAAAGACTCTTTCATAAGCTCTTAACCTAAGTGATGGGGTAGTTGGGGTATTCGTTTGTCCCTTGGCCAACAAGGATAAACCAAAGAATGCCACTATTCCAATAAAGACTGATCTAAGCATAACCTATTGTTTTATCACTTTTTGAATGGTTTGATATTTCTTGTTATCACTGGTTATCTGAATCACATAATTACCGGCAGCCAAATTACCCAATGGAATACTACCTGATCCGTAGTTGACAGATTGGCTAAATACGGGTTGTCCCCACATATTATAAACCTGAACCTGCATAGATTTTATACCTGTTAAACTTCCCTGTCCATATTGATAAGTACCCTTACTTACGGTAGGGAATACTTTGATAAAGTTTTTATCATTCAAGATGGCAGTATTGATAGCAGTAGAAGTATTAGGATTAAAATTGGCATTCCCAATCACCGTATAATACATTCCATTGCCATGGGTACCAATCAGCAAGGTATTGTCCGCTGGGCGATAGTCTAATGAGGTAATCACTGCAAAGTTTAGCACGGAAGCACCTTCTCTTGACCAAACCACAGAACCACCGGCTCCCAAGGTTTTACCAATGCTTGCCGTAGTAAATAACCCTACAGATGTTCCTACATAGTATTCAGTTACGGGAACACCATTCTCAAGTTTTGGTGCAATCACGCAAGAACGAATAGAAGGGGATGTAAGATTACCTTCAGCATTAGACCAACTTGGAGTGGCAGATTTGGCATTATAGGTCCACCAAATACTATTCACATTATAGTTTGAAACAACCGCCATAATTTCATTGTCGTCATTGGGATTTACAGCAATATCAATCACATTTCCTGTAAGACCAGCTGGAGAAATATCTACAGGAAAAGCCAGCGCATCTGCATTGGCATAATCATTCAAACGGAAAATTTTACCATTACTTGTACCATAATACATAGCATGGGTAGTTTTATAAGGCCCCCATGAAAAATCTATGGTTCTAATTGAAACAGGGGTGCTACCACCAATATCTGTTGCCAAAGCAACCCCAGCCATTTTGGTCCACTTAGTACTATCTACGGTACTTGCAGCATTGGTTCTAAATAAATTGTAATAATTGGCATAGAACATGACTTCAGAGTTGGAATTACTCAACTTAAAATAGGTCACAAAATCGCCCCATCCACCACTTCCATTAGAAATCATATCAGCTACTTTTGGTCTGATGCTTCCACCGGGGTAATTGTTATAATCCAATACCTCATCTCTAAAGGCAGCACCACTTTGAAATCCATAATAAATCAATTGTTGGCCTGCATTAATATTGGCAATATCCACTGCTACACCATCACCTCCAAACATATTGAAATAGTCATCAATATTTGGTCTATCTGCCGGTCTAGGATTTGCTAAATTGAGTGTAGCATCTCTATACCAGGTACCATTGTCCTGCGCCCCACCCATAAAATTATTCTTACCAGTTTCAGGATCAATAGAAACATGATAATACTGAAGGGTTTGATAATTTTTGATGAAATTCCAAACTACAGGAGTTGCTGTTATATCATTGGTAAATTGGATACTACCATCATTGATATTGTATGCTTTTTTAATATTGGTTGGGTCAAAAATAAGTCCGTGCATATCTGGATGAGAGTTGCTAGTATTATAACCTCCAATTTTATTAGTAGCTGCCGAGGAAGTGAATCCATTGACAGACCTATATAAATTAGTTCCTCCAATAAAAATCATATTCGGATCATCTGGTTTTATATTCAAAGACATATTATATGCACCTTGTAAGTCAACGCCACCATTGGTTCCAGTTCCTACTGGCATAAATGCAGAAAGATTAGTCCATTGTGGTAAACCCCCAATTACTTCCATTTTAAATAAGTCTACTTCAGAAACCGTAGCACTTAAATCATTTCCATTTTCATATAAAACATAAAGGATGTTATTGTTAGAAGGAGCCAATGCTAGCAAAATTCTTCCCCAATTAGCACTCCCAGTATTTTGTTTAAAACCTACTGGAGTTTCGGCTGTATTACCTGCAATAGCTGTCCAAGATCCTGCATCTCCGGTGGTAGATTCCCATACACCACGCTCTGCTGCGTTTTTCAAGTGAAATGCAACATAAATTTTTGAACCATCAGCCTTGATTATTACATCAGTATTTCCAGTAGAGGTATTGCCCCCCAAACTGCCTTTTACTGCCGACCAAGAAGTGCCACCATTTTGTGATCTTTGAATGGTATTTTGGCCAGCCAAATAAATATCACCTGTTACAGGATGAACTACAATTTTGTGAATAATATCAAAGGCACTGGTAAACGATTCAATAGCTGTTTGTGTACTGGTTAAAGCAGTCCAAGTTGCACCGTTATCCGTTGATTTAAATACACCATTACCCAAATAGCTGGCGCCAGATGCTGCAGCTGAATTACCCCAAGCTTCACCTGTACCAGCATACCATGTATTTTCTTGTCCAGTTCTAGGGTCCTGTGCAAGTGCCGTTAAACTATGGATCTGTTGAGAGGGTGTAACTAAGTTCCAGGTGGCGCCTCCATCTGTAGAACGCATAATTCCCCCACTTACACAACCTGCAATCATTACTTGGTTGGTAGTGCCATTGTATCTTTTGTCAAAAGCAAATGCCCTTGTTCTGCCTCCAATATTATTGGGTCCGGCTTTTAAATAAGCGTTACTTGTAGGCGTATTTACACCATTAGCGGTTCGTACCACACCATTTCTTACAGAAAAAGATTCTAAAGAAACAGGCAGGCTCATGGCTTGTTTCATTTCTTCAGTAAATGCATTTTTTGGAATTTTACCTGTTTTTGGGTCTTTTAACAGGTCGTATTCATACTGCCATCTAGCAGCTTGTGCAGCAGCTTTTTGTTCTGGGTTTTCTTCCTCCTCATTTTCACCTTCAGCCTTGCTTTCAAGCCATGCTTCTTTAAAGGACTTCTCTCTCCAAAAACGCAAACCGTTTTTTTTGACCATTAGTCCAATACCAACAATAGATACCACAGCTGTAATCAGGAGAAGCCTTCTTTTCATAAATAAGAGATATTAATGCTCTAAGATATTGATTTGTTTAATACAATATAGACAGCCAATTGGTTGCCTTTATTGGTCATTTATTCTTAGTTTTTCAATTTTAACGCTGAATCAGGAATTTCTTTAAATAGGTTTTATTGTTATACCTGATTTTCAAGACGTATAAACCTGCGGCTGCCTGTTCCAAATAAATGGTTTTTGAGAACTTCCCATTGAATCCTGGGTATTCTTGACCCAATAATTTTTGACCAACACTGTTAAAAATTTCTAGGCTCAAGTCTTTTTTCTCAAATACTTCAAAACTAACCTGGAATCTACCTTTGTTAGGGTTGGGTGATACATTCAAGAAAATATCGTCCGGAATCACACCATTTTGAAAATTGATATTATTTGAAATCTGACCACAGCCACTTACGTCAGTAACAATGGATTTATAAATACCATTCCTAATAGGTTTAATACTAGATTTTGTAGCCCCTGCAATGAGCGTGTCATTTAAATACCATTGGTTTCCACTTGATAAACTGCTAACTAAGGAATCACCCACCAATGAAATTACAGGCACCAATGGTAGGCTAGCCACAACTGGAACCCTGTCACTTACACAATCATTCGTATTCACTTTAACATCATACAAGAAATAGTAAAACTGTTTGTAGAAATTGGTATCGGCTGTGTTGCTGCTATTAACCGCACTGTTTCCTGTAATGGAAATTACATTGGGAATGCTAAAGGGATAAGAATTACCTGTAATGCCATTATTTCTAAAAATAGTGGCATTGTCTAAACAGTTGATGATGATAATATGATTGCCAGTTGTATTTACAGGCAGGTTTAATCGGTATACTTTACCCGTATCATTTACAGGGTTTCCTGTTACAGCACCCATGGCTGGGCTAGGGTTGCTAGCTTCTACTTTTAATTCTACTTCTGATAAAGGATAGTAATTGTAACCACCTTGACCATCGGGACCTAAATAATTAGCTACTGTGAAAATAATGGTACCTGCATAGCCAGTATACAATCTAGCAGATTCAATAGTGAGTGGAACATCATTTCTGAAATTGATATAGTTACCACTAAAATAATTGTATCCCCCATTTGGATAGGCCATTTTAGTGGTAGGTCCAACAGAACCCCTGCTTTCTTTACCCAAGTAAAAAGTATTATTACTAGGAATTGTACTGGTGTTTACAGATGCTCCAACTGCAAATGCAGAAGTGGCGGTTGGAGAATTGTACCAATAATAATTACTTGACAGCGATGGGTTCAGCACTTTTAGCAAGGCGTTGTTGTTACAAATGGTTGCAGCTGCAGTGGCCGTACTAGGTTTGGCCGCAGTAAGTACGGTATTGCTAATAGCATTATTACTAGGATTTTGGTCACCAACCATATTTACAGCGCTGTTAATGGTATAACTGGTTGCAGGGCTGGTATTAAATGCGGTTGGGAAAGTATATTCCATACTGCTCAAAGCAGGTAAGATTCCTTTAAAAATGGTAGAGAAACTTGCTATAATGCTGGCACCATTGCTAATGGTTGCAGTTAAGGGAATATTGCTTTGATCTACAGTTCCGTTGTTTTTAACAGAGACAGTTAGATACTGTGCGTCAATGCCACAGTTGCCAGGAGCAGGAGAAATGATTCCAGTGATACTTAAGTCATTTGAAGCTGCAACAACTTTAAGTCTAAAATCTGCCGTTTCGCCCCTGGTATAATTGCCACAAGGATTTACGTCTGAAGCAATACTTGTTTCTTGAACAATTACGCGCATCAAATAAATAGTACCAGTAATTAAACCAGCAGGCGTTGTAATATTAGTTGTAAAAACGGTATTATTAGCTAGGGCTGTGCTTTGTGCAATTTTTTCTTGTGCATCAAATATGCCATTGTTGTTAAAGTCAATATAGACGGTTACTATTCTAGGGTTGGCACTAGCATCGCAACTACTGGTTTTTACGCGGAGCGATATTGGTTGGGAAGATTCAATATCGCCACTAAAATTGGTAGCATTGGTATAGCTGGTACAACCAGCAGGGTTTTCGTATTTCAATGTGCCTATAACAACGCTATCAATCCTCGCCCCTGCAGTACTGGTAGGCGCAGATGTACAGAAAGCAGTTCCACCTCCACCACTTACCATTAAAGAGTAAGCTTGTTGCCCCCTTTGTAAACTTCCTTTATGTCTAACAGTAATGGTATAAACATCACCTGGAATGGTACTATCAATATTGATTCTTTCTACATTGTCAGTTATATTATCTCCCCTAGACGCAGAAAGTGCAGGGCTTGCAGGATTTAAGACCCAAGGCAAAAAGGTTCTTGACCCTTTGGTGATTCTAATATCCAAATCATTCACTAATTTTTTGGCTGGGTTGTTAAGTATGTTCACGGTCTCAACTGTTCCTTTTGGATCGGTCCAACTAATGGTAGCCGTTAATGGAGATTTACCAGAAGCAATCACTGTGGTAGAAAAACTTTGACCGTTTAATAAATTGTTTTCATAAATCAAGTGTTCACTGTTACTGGCATTATTAGAACTAACTGCCGCAGTGATCATGGCAGCAGCTTTTTCTACATTCATTAAACCCCAACCATACTTATAATCTGGGCCAGGGAAACTGCCAGCCTCATCGGCACTATGAATGGCCAAACCCTTAAGGGTAGCTGATCTCATAAAAGCCCCAGATTTGAGTTTAGACCAATACTCTTGTAATAATAACAAAGAACCTGTTGCATTGGGAGAAGCATGAGAAGTGCCATTTCGGGAATCATAACCGGTATTTGAACTGGCATTAGTAGAATATACTTGAACACCATCAGCCACCAAATCAGGCTTAATTCTACCGTCATCAGTTGGTCCCCAGCTACTAAAACTAGACATAACTACGTCTTCTTTTCTATTATATCCCCCAGGAATACCTTCCACTGCTCCCACAGTTAAAATATTCTTTGCATTGGCGTCCCAAGCAATGGAACCATAAGCATCATTACTGCTTATACCCGCTGGTCTATTACCTGCATCTACCATTTGATTGGTAGCATTATATCTATAATATTTGGCACCCTCATCTGGTCCGGTATAAGCACGGTTATTACCTGCTGCTTTTACAATTAAATAATTAGGGGCATTAAAGGCAATAGAATCTAGTAATTGCGCGTCTTCACTGTAATAACCAAACTTGTAATCCTCATTCTCACCGGCCCTTCCCCAAAATTCCCATCTGCTAAAACTGCTATTATAATTCCAGCCAGAAATAATACCATAAGAATGGTTAGAGAGAATTAGGTTAGCCGCTTCTGAAAACATTTCAGAAAAATCATTGTCAAAATCATAAGCCACCATGCCTGGCAAAGCATAGGCCATACCCTTGGCATTGGCATTGATGCCTGTGGCAATCATAGTACCCGCCACATGGGTAGCATGGTCAGCTAAAGAACTGGAATTATCTTTTTGAGTAACTCTTCCGGTTAACTCAACATGGGTGTTCAAAATTTTTCCCTCGTCCCAAATACCCAATTTGTTTTTCAAGCCAGCACTTGAACCACTTAGGTTAAGACCCGAACTGCCACCTGGCCATAATTGGTTGGCCTTGGTAGTTGCTGCCGCGATGGTATTGTTTTGGGAAATATAATATTTGGGATGCCCCACTGCATCAACGCCTACCAATACCGCATTTCTACCATTAGAAGATTGGATGGTTAGGCTCCAGCCCTTGTCCTTGGCTAGTTTCAGGGCTTTGGCATAGTTCTCATTTTCAACGGCACGATAATTTCTAGACGCCATTTCTAGTACATCCCTGTTGGTGATTACCTGCGCTTGCAAGAAACCCGAACATCCAGCCAATAAAACAATCCCCAAACATTTTCTAAACATGGTCTAAAAATAAACTTTTAAAGGGCAAGTACCCTTAAAGTTAGAGACTTTAAAGGCTCAAATTGAAGTATCATCCCGGTGTTTTAACCCTTTTTTATGGCATGTTTAACAAAGAGGGCATTTAGTAAAAGCTAAATAATACAATTTCAGAGAACTGCTTAGCACTTATCTTTGCCCTCCTAAATGGAAAACGCCTCAAATGTTTTCCTGGTGACCACCTATGAACATGGGTACTTTGTTAGCGCAATACCAAGAGTCCCCCCGCCTTTTAGAACTGGCGGGCAGGCTATCTATTGCTCAGAGAATTCAAGAAAACGATATTCAGAAAATCTTCCTCAAAAATTTGCAGGGCAGTAGTGCAGAATTTATAGTAAGCGCTGTGTTCATGCAACCTAGCTGTCAGAACCTAAACCATTTGGTGGTATTGAATGACGCTGAGGAAGCTGCTTATTTTCAGAATACACTAGAGAATCTGACCAATGCATTAGACCTATTTTATTTTCCAGCTTCTTTTAAAAACAGAAAGAATTTTAGGTTGCTCAATAGTTCTCACGTGATGCTCAGAACGGAGGCTTTGACCAAATTAGCAGGCGGTGGAAATAAGAAAATCATAGTCACTTATCCTGAAGCCTTGTTTGAAAAAGTGGTTTTGCCCAAAACGCTTTCAGGGAATATAATTCAAATCAAGGTTAATGAAACCATACAGCTCAATAACCTCATGGAACTCTTTGTCATGTATGGTTTTGAGCGAACCGATTTTGTTTATGAACCAGGTCAGTTTGCCCTACGTGGAGGTATTTTAGACATCTATTCTTATGGCAACGAGAAACCTTATAGGGTAGAATTGTTTGGCAATGAAGTAGACAGTATTCGCATATTTGATCCGGAAACGCAGTTGAGTGAACGCAAGCTCTTGCAGGTAAATATTATTCCAAATGTAGAGACCCAGTTTGAAACAGGAGACAAGGTTTCTTTATTAGAATTTTTACCAGAGAATACCATAGTCTGGCTTAAAGATTGGGATGTAATTGCTGAGAAAATTAATCAGCAAGAAGAAGACCTAGAAGGATTTCTTTCTATGATTGCCGATGGTTTCCGAATGAACAACAATGAAGAAGAGGATGATACCAAGGTATTGAAAACCGTGTCTAAGGAAGACTTTGTAGAAGCATCCCTAATTGAGGAACTATTAGCCAAAAGAGATCTTGTTGAGTTTGGGTACAAACCACATTTGGCAAATTATGAGATTGAGTTTAAAACACGAACCCAGCCCTCTTTTAATAGACAGTTTGATTTATTGATCAAGGATCTTAAAGCCCATGAAGCGGCCAAGTATGGCATCTATATTTTTGCAGAACAGCCCCGTCAATTAGAGCGGTTGAGCAGCATTTTCACAGACCTTCAAACCGAAATCCAGTTTGTTCCAATTGCCACCAGCATTCATGAAGGATTTATAGACGAGGAGCTAAAAGTAGTTTGCTATACAGACCACCAGATTTTTCAGCGATACCACAAATACAAGGTTAAACAAGCTTATAATAAAAACAAGGCGCTTACGCTGAAAACCTTGCGTGACCTACAACCTGGAGACTATGTAACCCATATGGATCATGGTGTAGGAACTTATAGTGGGTTACAAAAAATAGAAGTCAATGGTAAAGTGCAAGAAGCAGTGCGCATTATTTACAAAGACAGTGATATTCTTTATGTGAACATTAATTCCCTGCACAAGATTTCTAAATACACTGGCAAGGAAGGCACTGTTCCAAAGATTAATAAATTGGGTTCTGATGTTTGGAACAAACTAAAAGAGAAGACCAAGACCAAGGTTAAAGAAATAGCTTTTGACCTGATTAAATTATACGCACAAAGAAAAGCGCAACAGGGATTTGCCCACGCCCCAGATACTTATATGCAAACGGAACTGGAAGCATCCTTTATTTATGAGGATACGCCAGATCAAAGCAAGGCTACCGCCGATGTTAAGAAAGACATGGAAAGCCCATCGCCCATGGATAGATTGGTTTGTGGAGATGTTGGGTTTGGTAAAACAGAAGTAGCTATTAGAGCGGCATTCAAATCATGTGTTGATGGCAAACAGGCCGCTATATTGGTACCCACCACCATCTTGGCTTTTCAACACTATAAAACATTCAAAGACCGCTTAAAGGATTTTCCAGTAACGGTTGATTATGTAAATAGATTCAAATCTGCCAAGGAGAAAAAAGATACCCTTCAAAAATTGGAAGAAGGTAAGATTGATATTATTATTGGAACCCATGGTCTCTTGGGTAAAGAAGTGAAGTTCAAGAATCTGGGCATCATGATCATTGACGAGGAACAGAAATTTGGGGTAGGGCATAAGGAGAAATTGAAGACTTTAAAAACCAATGTAGACTGTTTAACCCTTACTGCCACGCCTATTCCAAGAACCCTGCAGTTTTCATTGATGGGTGCGCGTGACTTGAGTATTATGAATACGCCGCCGCCCAATAGGCAGCCCATTCAAACAGAAGTACACGTGTTCAATGATGATTTTATAAGGGAGGCTATCTATTATGAAACAGAACGTGGTGGTCAGGTATTCTTCATTCATAACAGGGTGCAAGGCCTTGCAGAAATGTGCGCCATGATTCAAGGGCTCTGCCCTGATTTGAGTATTGGTTTTGCACATGGACAATTAGAAGGGCACGAGCTAGAAGAAAGAATCTTAGATTTTATTGATAGAAAATACGATGTATTGGTTTGTACCAATATTGTTGAGAGTGGGGTAGACATACCCAATGTAAATACCATCATGATCAACAATGCGCATCATTTTGGTTTGAGCGATTTGCACCAATTGCGCGGACGTGTAGGGCGCAGCAATAAGAAAGCATTCTGTTATTTAATGGGTCCTCCTATGAGTTCCTTACCAACTGATTCTCGCAAGCGCTTGCAAACCTTGGAGCAGTTTAGTGACCTAGGTAGCGGATTTCAGATTGCCATGCGTGATTTGGATATACGTGGAGCTGGTAATATGTTGGGTGGAGAACAAAGCGGGTTTATGGCAGAGATTGGTTTTGAAATGTATCAAAAGATTTTAGAAGAAGCCATTAGAGAATTAAAACGCACTGAGTTTAAAGAACTGTTTAAAGAAGAGATTAGCAAACAGGATGATTTTGTAAAAGACTGTACCATTGATACGGATTTGGAGATTCTAATTCCCGACGATTATGTAGAGAGTATTACAGAAAGATTGTCTTTATATACTAGACTAGACAGTTGTGAAAACGAAATAGAACTTACTGGATTTTATCACGAGATGATTGACCGCTTTGGCCCAATGGTGCCGCAGGTAGAAGACCTTTTTGTAACGGTACGTTGTAGGTGGATGGCGGTAGAACTGGGTTTTGAAAAAATGACTTTGAAAGACAATACCCTACGTTGTTATTTTATCAATAGACCTGACTCTCCTTATTTTGAATCTGAACTATTTAAAAACGTATTGGCCTATTTGCAAACAGGTACCAATAAAGCCAGGTTAAAACAAGCTGGCAAAATGTTTTTATTGGTTGTAGATGATGTAAAGACCATGGAAGCCATGCATATTTTCTTAGAGAGAATGCACCTGAAAGTATTGGGCAAAAAAGAAGCGCCGGCAAAGGATGAACCCGCCAGCGCTTAAATGTGTTTGAATTCTGAAAACTACTAGAATCCTTTTTTAGCAACACCGTCAGCAATCGCTTGCAAAGCTTTTGCTTCGCTCAAGATAGCTGCCATTTTGTTGCCTTTTCCATCATGACCACCAGCCATATAACCGCCTTTAGCAGTTTTAGTGACAACGGCGTCTTGCATAGGAACATTTTTTTCCTTTGTTTTCAGGCAATATGCTTTAATCATTTTTGAAGTGTCCATTTTTGTAGAATTTAATGGTTAGTGAATTTCTTATGGCTAATATTTTTAAAGCTAACATTTTTTTTAACACTAAACGTCAATTTTGGCGTATTTGGCGTGTGTTTCAATGAATTCCCTACGTGGAGCAACTTCATCACCCATGAGCATACTGAAAATACGATCTGCTTCAAAAGCACTGTCAATAGTCACTTGTTTGAGTGTTCTACGAGTAGGGTCCATAGTGGTCTCCCACAATTGCTCTGCATTCATCTCACCAAGACCCTTATAACGTTGTGTATTCACGCTATCGTCCTTACCACCACCCAACTTTTCAATCCAAAATTTACGTTGTTCCTCATTGTAAGCATATTCTTGCTCTTTTCCCTTTTTTACCAAGTATAAAGGTGGTTGGGCAATATAGACATAACCCTGTTCAACCAATTCCTTCATATAACGGAAGATAAAGGTCAGAATTAGGGTAGCAATATGCGATCCATCCACGTCGGCATCGGTCATGATGATCAACTTATGGTAACGTAGTTTGGCAATATTCAGTGCTTTGGGATCTTCAGGGGTACCAACAGTTACACCCAATGCAGTATACATATTGCGGATCTCCTCGTTCTCATAGATTTTATGCTCCATGGCTTTTTCCACATTCAAGATCTTACCCCTTAAAGGCAAGATAGCTTGATAACTACGGTCGCGGCCCTGTTTAGCAGTACCACCAGCCGAATCTCCTTCCACCAAGTATAGCTCACATTTTTCAGGGTCACGCTCAGAACAATCGGCCAATTTACCTGGCAAACCACCACCGCTCAAAACAGTTTTACGCTGAACCATGTCGCGGGCTTTTTTAGCAGCAACACGGGCTTGGGCAGCCAAGATGATTTTAGAAATCACGTTCTTAGCTTCTCTAGGATTTTCTTCCAAGAAAGCTTCAAGAGCTCTTGCAACGGTTGTTTGAACAATCCCGCTTACTTCACTATTACCCAATTTGGTTTTGGTCTGACCTTCAAACTGAGGTTCAGGCACTTTTACAGAAATAATGGCGCTTAAACCTTCACGGAAGTCATCCCCTTCAATGGTCACTTTTGCTTTTTCAAACAGACCTTGTTTATCGCCGTAGGTTTTGAAAACACGGGTCAATGCCTGACGGAAACCAGTTACGTGGGTACCCCCTTCAATGGTATTGATATTGTTTACATAAGAGAAGATATGTTCCTTAAAATCATCATTATAAGTAAGGGCAACTTCTACTGCTACATTAGATGCTTCATCGTGACCATCTACATACAATGGTGCAGGAATCAATGGCGTACGGTTACCGTTCTTATCTAACAATTCTACAAACTCCACAATTCCGCCTTCGCTGTAGAATACAGTAGAATTAGGGTTTCCAGCCTCATCCAACTCACGTAAGTCAGTTAAAGTAATGCTGATTCTGCGGTTCAAGAAACACAATTCTCTCAAACGTCCTTCTAAGATTTCTCTTTTATAAACAGATTCTTGAAAGATGGTTAAATCGGGCCAAAAATGAACATAGGTTCCAGTTTTTTCACTGGTTCCAGCTTCGCGAACTGCATATTGTGGAACCCCAATTTTATATTCCTGTTCAAAGATTTTTCCTTCACGGTGAACGTTAACCAAAAGCTTGGTAGAAAGTGCGTTTACGCAACTCACACCCACACCGTGTAACCCACCAGAAACCTTATACGTGTTTTTGTCAAACTTACCACCTGCGTGTAATACGGTCATTACTACTTCTAGAGCAGAACGCTTTTCTTTGGTATGCATGGCAGTAGGAATACCCCTACCATCATCCTGTACGCTAATGCTATTGTCTGTATGGATAGTTACAATAATATTTTTGCAATATCCGGCAAGTGCTTCATCAATACTGTTGTCTACCACCTCATATACCAAGTGGTGTAAACCTTTTACACCAATGTCTCCAATATACATGGCGGGTCTTTTACGAACCGCTTCCAATCCTTCTAATACCTGAATACTATCCGCACCGTAATTCTTATTCTGCTGATCGTTGCTATCTAATTGTTCCTGAGTCATAGGGTTAATAAACTGCCTTTTTATAGTGAAATGACAATGGGCGAAGTTAATGAAAATAAGGGGTAGGAGGGTTAATAAAAATGCCTATTTATCCACTTTTGACAGGGCTAAACAGGCATAAAAACTTTTTTTTGTTAGAATCTCTCGAAAAAGGGCTTTTCTGGCCTTATTGGCGCATTACAATCTCCACACGATAGCAGTTGGAATTGTTAAAATCAATAACAATATCCTCATCTGCAATGCGAAAACTGGCACTAAAGGGAAAGATCACGTCTGTTAAGTAATACATATTCCTTTTGGTCATATTGGTCACTTCAGATCTGGTCATGAAACTGCCCTTTAAAATCTGGATATTGCCTAGAACGGGTTTGGGTATAGTGCCATGGGTATCATCGGAGCCGCCCATCACGCTAGAAAGGTCAATAACAATTTGTAAAGGAGCTTGTTTTGTATCAGGTTTAACGGAGATGGTTTGTACGTTATAACCCTTACCCTGCACTTTAAAAGGAACTTCATAAATGCCTACATATATGTCTTTGGCCCAAAAACCGCTCATGGTGCTATCTGCTTTTCCAGCAACATTATAGTGCATCACGCCCTCTCCCTGTCTTTTACCCGCTTTGAAATTCCCCTCAAACCAATTTCCATTTTGCCAGCTGTATACACCAATTCCTTCTGGTAAGCCGTTTTTAAATTGGCCATCATAGCTATCAATCCCCTTTGACTTGCCCTTTCCATTGGCTTTTGATTGATTACATTCACCTTCATAAACTCCTGCAATGGAGGGGAGCAAGACCTTACAATCTTGAGCAAAAAGCTGTGAGATTAACAATGTATTGATAATCAATACAGTAACAATTGTTTTCTTGGTCATGGAATTTGATTGAGTGCCTTTGTAAAATAATCATTAAACTGTCAAAATTCCTAGCTTTAACAGTTGATACTTGGTCAATGGATGTTTATACATTAAATTTGCAGTGCATGATGCAAGCAATGGACATATTAAGACTGGCTCACAAGAATGGAATTGATCCTAGCATGGACCTGTTGTATGAGAAAGGACAACAGATTCCAGGTTCTATCAATTACCAAGTGCGCCGCTATTATGCCCAAAATCCATGGGTGGCTGAAGATACTGGCATGATGGTCTATCATTATAATGCCAAACGCCCGGAAGAAAACTATTTAGAACTGCGTTATTGTACTACTGGCAATAGATATTGCGAAGAAAGAAGTTGTGGTATGTGTAACCAATTGCCAACCAATAATTGCAGTGGCAAACACCAAACCGTTGACGTATTTCATTTTCATTTTACTGCTACTTTTTTGCATCAGTTTGTACACAATGTAAAATTGAGCAACCATAAAGATGAAGTATTGGCTTTTAAATATCCCAATGCTTTTACCAAAGTGTTTCCAGTATGTATGCGCAAACGCAATGTATTAGATGCTTTGCTAAACCATAGCTATTCTGGTTCTTTGGAGAATATTTTTGTGAATGCCAAAGTGCATGAACTCTTGCTTTATAGTTTGGAATGTTTGGTAGAAGAAAAAGAACAAGGATTTCAGTGTAAATTCTTGGCTGATGAAAGTGGCAGAGAAAGAATTTACCAAGCTCGTGAAATTCTCTTACAACATATTGGAGACCCCATT
>CALRXZ020000067.1:0-19867 GCA_943372255.1 Chitinophaga pinensis | reverse complement strand
AGTGAAGAGTGAAGAGTGAAGAGTGAAGAGTGAAGAGTGAAGAGTGAAGAGTGAAGAGTGAAGAGTGAAGAGTGATTAAAAAAATTTACCCATTTAATTAGATGATCCTAAATAAAAAGCCCCGTATCTATTGGATGCGGGGCTTTTTTATAACTTTTGAATTGCTTTACATTATTTAGTACCGAAGATATGTACAGCTAATTGAACGTCTTTAGACACTTGACCAGGACCATAGTTAACACCTAATAAAGTTCTGTCAATGTTCAAGAATGCTTGACCAAAAAATCCTTTGTCATCAGCACTGCGAACGTTTACAACAAATTTTACTGGAACGGTAGCACCTTTGATAGACAAAGTACCAGTTACATCAGCTGAAGCATCGCTAGTATAATTAACTGTTGCAATTTCAAATGTAGCTTCGCCGTTTTTGGCTACGTCAAAAAAGTCAGCACTTTTCAAGTGACCAGTTAAACGTTCTGCTGAAGCATCAGTTACTTTAACACCCGCTAAGTCAATTACAAACTTTCCGCCTTTTAATTTACCACCATCAACGGCTACAGAACCGCTTTTGATAGGAAAATAACCAGTGTGGAAATCGCCTTTTTTGGAACCAATCCAATCAATACGGCTTTTTTCAGCAGTAACGGTGTAATTAACTACCTCTTTTTTGGTATCGGCACCAACAAAAGAAGATAGACCCAAGGTCATAACCAAAGCGGCAAGAGCAAAAATTGATTTTTTCATAGTTTTATTTGTATTAATGTTTAAGAGCAGAACAAAAATATAAAATTATATGTTACAACATCAATTTATTCTCTACTATTTTAATAGGGCGGTTTCTCCTATCTTCGCAAAAATTTTATACATATGAACCTGCATGAATACCAGTCGAAGGAATTGCTGAAAAAATTCAATGTTCCCGTACAGGAAGGCATCGCTGTTGACACTGTGATGGCAGCGGAAGAAGCTTATCGTCAAATCAAGACCCAAACAGGCAATAATTTTGCCGTAGTTAAGGCCCAAATTCACGCAGGTGGTCGTGGAAAAGGTAAAATTGTTGGTACCGAACAACGCGGTGTAGCAGTTGCTAAAAGCTTAGAAGACATTAGCAATATTGCCAAAAACATCTTGGGTGGTACATTGGTAACCATTCAAACTGGCCCAGAGGGTAAAAAAGTAAACAAGATCTTGATTGCACAAGACGTTTATTATCCAGGTCCTAATGAAACCAAAGAATTCTATTTATCCATTCTTTTAGACCGTGCAAAGGGTCAGAATGTGGTTATGTATAGCACAGAAGGTGGAATGGATATTGAAGAAGTAGCCCATAAAACACCAGAAAAAATATTCAAAGAATGGGTTCACCCAAGTGGTGGATTACAAGGATTTCAAGCTCGTAAAATTGCTTTCAATCTTGGTTTGAGTGGTGAAGCATTTAAGAACTGCGTAAAATTTGTAACCAACTTATACAATGCCTATGTAGGTGTTGACGCCAGTATGTTAGAAATTAACCCACTGTTTAAAACCAGTGATGAGAAAATCATTGCTGTTGACTGTAAATTAAATTTAGATGACAATGCTTTGATGCGTCATCCAGATATTGCTGCTTTGCGCGATGTAACCGAAGAAGATCCAACTGAAGTAGAAGCTGGCCAATTTAACCTGAATTTTGTAAAATTGGATGGTAATGTTGGTTGTATGGTAAACGGTGCTGGACTGGCCATGGCAACCATGGACATGATTAAATTAAGCGGTGGTGAACCTGCTAACTTCCTTGATGTAGGTGGTACAGCAAATGCACAAACTGTTGAAGCTGGTTTCAGAATCATCTTGAAAGACCCCAATGTAAAAGCTATTTTGATTAATATTTTTGGCGGAATTGTTCGTTGTGACCGTGTGGCTGCAGGTGTGATTGAAGCTTATAACAAAATGGGCAATATTGAAATCCCCATCATTGTTAGGCTACAAGGTACTAATGCAGTAGAAGGCAAAAAATTGATTGATGAAAGTGGTTTAAAGGTACAATCAGCTATTCAATTGAGTGAAGCTGCTGCTCTGGTAAAAGAAGCAGTTGCCTAAATATTTTGCTATTGCAAACAAAAAGGCCCCTGATGGGGTCTTTTTTGTTATTGGATAGTTTTTGCAGTAATTTTGTATGGATTCAAAAGCAGCTACGCCCCCCATAATTCTAAAAAGATGCATCAAATAGAACATGTATGTATCATCGATGATGATGAAATCTATATCTTTCTGATTAAGAAATCCTTGGCTGCACTAGATCTGGATAGTTCCATTAATTCTTACGCCAATGGAGTGGATGCTTTAAAAGGAATTACTTCTTTGATAGATCAACAACAACCCATACCTGAAATTATTTTTCTGGATATTAACATGCCCATCATGGATGGTTGGGAGTTTTTGAATGCTTTTCGTGAAATACAAGCTAAATTACCCAGTCAGATTCCTATCTATATTATCAGTTCTTCCATTGCTGCAGAAGACAAGGAAAAAGCCAAACGTTTTCCAGAAATTGCTGGCTATTTGAGTAAACCAGTTGAATTGGAAACTTTGGCGTCTATTATTCATAAAGAAGAATTATAGAATAAAATTCTCACAAGTTCCGCAATGCTTCTAATCAATCACATATTTTTAATGCAATTAACTTATGCATTAACAGCAATGCTAAAAAACTTTTCCGCATTAAAAACTTGAATTTGCTGAGGCTCAACACCTAGTACCTGACCTAATTTAAATAAAGTCTTTTGTTCTATTCCAGTAATTCCGTTTTCAATATTACTTAGATTTGAAATACTCATACCCAATTCAGTAGCCACGTACTTTAATGGAAATCCTTTTAGACTTCTCAGGGATTTGATGTTTCTACCCAATTGCATTCTTTCGGTTTTTCTTTGATGATACAGCATAGTGTTTGTTTTTGTATACACAATTTTACGATGTACTCAATTTCTAAAAGAATTAATAACACCTATTTTAAACCCGTTAAAACACGTATTTTTTTTGCTTATCAGGTACATATTGCCCTTTTTATTTTGAGGAAATTGGAAAAATAAAAAGTTTCTTCCAATAAAGACACACCAGCTAAAAACCCTCTGTGGATATGGGTTTGACCAAGGTGATTGGGCTAAAACTATATTGCAATCCTGTTTTAATTTCAGTACATGCAATCCTTTTTCTTCTAACAGCTCCCCTCTTGAATACTTTTCCATTTTCTGTTTGAAAATGAATACCTTCTTGAAGATCGGCCACAGCGGCAAACCCTGGTTTTTGCAATGCATCATATTGTCTTAAAACCAAAAGCAAGTCAGTTTCTCCATTTGCAGTAGCGGAGGGATTGGCAATTGATTTTTGAAGGGCTTTTACAATATCGTCAGGGAAAAGCCCCATGTTGACAAAGAAAATTAAAAGATTGCTATAAATATTCTTCCATTCTTTACCATGTGCTTCTACCTTGTTTTTGTATTGCTCAAAACAAAGCAAATGCGCTAACTCATGTAATAAAGTAATTAGAAATTCATACTGATTCAGATTACCATTGATACTAATTCTATGGTTGTCTCCCCATCCCGCATGGCGGTAATCACCTAAAACAGATTTTCGCTGTTTGGTAACAGTTAGGTGAACTTTGTAGTGGTGCAAATAATTAACAACGGGCTCAAAACTACCTTTGGGAAGGTAGCCCGCTAAAGCTTGCATGGGATGCTCAGTTACCGCCATCTTTTTTTTGAGGTTTCACCAATAATGCAACGCGAACATCCATCCAAGTATAGAGTATATACAAACCCATTCCAATAAATAGTCCGTTGATATTTTTTTGATCTCCAGCATTATAGAGGTATATAAAAGCCGCTGATCCTAAAACAAATAATTTCAAAACCGTGGAGCCCATCACACCCCTTACCATAGCATGAGGGTTATTTTGTTGAACAACTTTTAAATGTTGGTAAACATTATACAAACTAATTAAAAACAACAAGCCATTAGCCCCTACTACTACCCATTTATCAATATGCCATGATTTCATTAAGCCTTCAAATCCCAAGGCAATTAAGTTGATAGTTACAAAAACCAACACAAAGGGTAAAAAAGCCTTTTTATTATTATTCATTCAAATCATTTTTTAGAAGTATCTCTCAATACTTTTATTAAGATACCCAGTAATAGTAACAAGGGTAAAATCCACGCCAAATAGGGACTTTTCCAACCAAAATATTGGTCTAACCATTCTCCCAACCATAACATCAATCCCAAACCAATCAATAGCTGCGTGGCCAAACCGGCATACTGCCAAAGTAGTTGATTGTCTGGTTTTGACTGTTTCATTACTCGTTAGAAATATCCGATTTAGGAAGGTCTAACATGGTTGTATCCCGCTGCAAGGGAGTATTACCATTTAGAACCGCTTTCACACTTTCTAAATACTGTTCTTTGTATCGGATGGATTGTTCTAGAGAATCTGTTCTAATTTTCAGAATTTGAAGTGCCGTTCTGCTCTCTTGGGTACCATAACCTGGAATATAATATTTCAATGGTGAAAAAGCAATCAATGCAATGGTTAAACCCACTAATACCACAAAACTTACACTCAAGCCAATATAGACACTGAGCCTAGATAATTTGAAAGTGACCACTTCTTCATAAGTGTCATCATTCATCACTACCAAGCGGTAGGAATTCCTGAGTCTTTTGAGGGTATCGTTATAATTGGGCTTCTCCATTTTGTTAAATCATGATAAAGGTAATATTCCCATAGCTTTAAATGGGACAGAAATAGGAAATAAATGTATTTTTAAACAGTATTTATTTAATGTTGCGCATAAGCATGGCTAATAAAAGGCATATCCCTACCATCATCCTGTTCTTAGTTCCCTTGGTACTGCCTTTATTAGTATTGGCACAACCCTATTCATCTGTTGAACTGAAAAAACCAGCCAAATATGAAAATAGGGACCTCCCAGCAGAAAAAACAGGAAGCGGTAGAATTAAAGGAGGCAAAAAAGTTTATCAAAATACGGTTACCCATTTCAACTATTTTTTTAATGCTCAGAACAAAATAAACGATGTACTTGAAAGGGCTAAATCTAGTTTTGTAGAAAACTATCAACAACAACTACCTTTTTATAATTATACCAAGGAGGACCTCTATAAACAAAAGGAACAATTAGATTCTGTACTCTATAAATGTACTGCTGGAATTTTATTACATGATTTAAGAAATGCATGGGTAGACGATTTGTATTTGCTCATGGGTCAAGCTTATCTCTACCGCAAAGACTATGATTCAGCAGCTTTGGTCTTTCAATATTTAAACTATGCGTTTGCACCTAAAGATGATGGTTATGACTTGCCCATAGGAAGTAATAGCAGCAATACCAATGGTGAATTCACCGTAGTCACCAAAGAAAATAGCAGCCTTTGGAGAAAAATTAGCTCAACGCCTCCTGGCAGAAATGAAGGTTTTCTTTGGCGCATTAGAACCTATATTGAACAGAACCAATTGGCAGATGCTTTTGGGTTAATTGCCATTCTACGTTCTGATCCAAATTTTCCAAAAAGATTATTGCCACATTTAAATGAAAATGCTGCATACGCTTTTTACAAAGAAGGGTCTTATGATAGTGCTGCTAGGTATTTGTTAAACGCTTTGGATAGAGCTGTTAGTGCACAAGACAAAGCCCGGTGGCAATTTCTGGCTGGCCAATTGTATACCCAAACAAACAAAGACAGTTTGGCGGTTCTAGCTTATTTACAATCTATAAAATCTACTACAGATCCTACTTTAGAAGTATATGCTAGGCTAGCCATTAGTGCATTGGAATCTGGAAAAAAAGCCAATGCCATAGAGGAAAATTTGAACCAGTTATGGAAAATGGCCAAACGCCCTTTGTATGAACCTTACAGGGATATCATATACTATGCCATTGCTCAATTAGAACTGAAGCAATCCCGTCCTGACCAAGCCCAAAAAGCCCTACTCAATAGTATTACTTTTAATGACAATAATCCACTTCAAAAACAATCTAGTTTTTTATTACTGGCCGATTTGAATTATGATAGAAGACATTATCCTGATGCCTATCGTTTTTATGATAGTTTGCAAACGGATCAATTAAATGAAGTTCCCAAGAAAAGGGTGTTAGATAGAAAACCTCCGCTTAAAACCATTACAGAAAATATTGCCATAATTCAATTAGAGGATAGTTTACAAAAGCTGGCATTGATGCCCATTGATCAGCGCAATGCTATTTTAAAAGCCAAACTCAAAGCTTTAAGAAAAGAGGCTGGATTGAAGGACTTAGATAATCAGGAGCCTGGTTTTGGAGGAGGATTTGCAAGCGGCCCAAGCCAAGATGCAGATATATTTGCCACTAGTGCCAATGAATTTTATTTTCAAAATGCAGGATTAAAATCTAGAGGCTATACTGAATTCAAAGCCAAATGGGGTACTAGACCCAATGTTGATAATTGGCGCAGACAATCCGCAGTTGAAAAATCATTTGCCCAGAAATCAGCCATGAATAGCAATGTTGGCACTCAGGCTCCAGCCAATAATCCTGCAGCTGCACCAGCTGTAGAACTTACTATGGAATCTTTATTAGCTAAACTTCCTTTGACTTCTGAGCAAATGTCGGCTTCCTATTTAGCTATATTAAAAGCATCTATGGAAAATGCGACTTTGTATCAATTAAATCTTGCCGATTATCCTAGTGCCATCAAGGAATACCGAGGCATAGTTACACAATTCCCCGATGTAAGTGAAACTGAAAAAGCCCTTTTTAATTTGGCTAATTGTTATGATAGAAATAACCAACCTATTCAAGCAGATTCGGTAAGACAATTGTTGAAAACCAATTTTGCAAATGGTAAATTCAATAAACTAATACAAGAGCAGGGAAAACCAATAGCCAAAGACAATGCAACAATGGCTTATGAACAGGTCTATGATTTATTCCTAGCAGGTGCTTTTAAAGAAGCTTTACAAGTAAAAGAAACTGCAGACAAAAAATGGGGTAAATCTTATTGGACGCCACAACAACTCTATATTGAATCTATTTACTATGTCAAAAATAGAGAGGATAGTATTGCCATCAATCGACTAACCGAGATTACCAAGTCGTTTCCTAATTCTCCATTACAAGAGAAAGCCTATACCATGATTGATGTGCTAAAAAGGAGAAAGGAAATTGAAACTTATTTGACCGATTTAAAGATTGAGAAATCAGAAGAGATTGCCGATAGACCCATTGAACTCAATGATGTAAAAACAGTGAAAAAAGCCCCTGCCCCCAAAGCAGAGATTACCCAACAAGTAGCTCCTGTTTTAGAAATCAAACCTAATACCCTAGAGCCAAAGGAAAAACCTGTAATTGTAGCGGTAGCACCTCCTAAAGTAGATACTACAAGAAAGCAACCAAATGTGGTGTTGGTTGATGCCCCTATGCAAAAACTAGAGCCGGTTAAAATAGCCCCAACCAATCAATATGCTTTTAATGCCAATGACCCTCATTTTGTAGCAGTGGTGCTTGACAAAGTAGATGGCATATTTGCTGGAGAAGCCAAAAACGCCTTCAATAGGTTTAATAGGGAACAGTATAGTAATCAAAATCTGGCCATAGGCAATGAAAACATACAGGCAAATTTGCAACTAATCTTGGTGGGGCCATTTGCCAATGCAGGTGACGCCGTTGGTTATATCAATAAAGCCAAACCTCAAGCTGCTTCCAGAATTGTGCCTTGGTTAGCACCTGAAAAATATAGTTTCCTTATTTTAAGTGGGGCCAACTTAACCGTTCTGAAATCTAAAAAAGACATTCAGGAATACAGAAGCTTCTTGCATGGTGTGTTTCCCGATATTTTTTAACCATTTTAGCATAGTTGTTTCAGGCAGTTCTATAGATTTACGATAAGTTTACATTCCCATCATACCTTTTTTATGTCTAGACCAGTTAAAATATTTTGGAAGTTTTTCATTGGAGGATTAGGCTTGGTTGTCCTTTTCCTGCTTATGCTCAATTGGGGTTGGATTGGTGACATGCCAGATATTGAAGATATTGAAAACCCAACTGCTTTGCAAGCCAGTCAAGTATATGCCCAAGATGGATACTTGATGGGTAAATATTATATTGAAGATAGGATTAACGTTCAATACAAAGACATCAGCAAACACGCCATTAATGCACTGGTGGCAACGGAAGACAAACGTTTTTATGACCATAGTGGTATTGACGCACAGGGTCTGGCTAGGGCTTTTTTCTATCTAGGTAGTCAGGGTGGAGCCAGTACCATTACCATGCAAACAGCCAAGAATCTATTCACGGAAAACTGGAGTACAAAGAATTTCTTATTGCGCAGCATTCAAAAATTAAAGGAGTGCATCATTGCCATTAAACTAGAAAGGAATTTTACCAAAGAAGAAATTCTAACCCTTTACTTAAATACGGTGGCTTTTGGAGACAATGTATTTGGAATTAGAAATGGAGCCAAAACCTTTTTCCAAAAAGAACCTGACCGTTTGAATGTAGAAGAAGCCGCAGTACTAATTGGCATGATCAATGGCCCAGGTCTTTACAACCCACGCAGAAACCCAAGACAGGCATTGGAAAGAAGAAACCTAGTCTTTAAACGCATGGTGGCTAAAGATTATTTGAATTCTGCGGAAGCCGAAATTTTAAAAAGAAAACCCATTGAGCTCAACTTTAAAAAATTAGACGAAAGCGCTGGATTGGGGCCTTATTTCAGAATGGTTCTTGGAGAAGAAATGAAAAAATGGTGTAAGACCCATACCAAGAGCAATGGTGACAATTATGACCTATATAGAGATGGTTTGCGCATTTATACCACCATTAATCCAAGAATGCAACAATATGCAGAAGAAGCGGTAGCCAAACATATGAGCTATATGCAGAAGCTATTGAACACGCAAGAAAATATGAAAGATGGCAGCATTTGGAAAAACTACCAGCAAGTGCTTGATGCTTCCATGAAACAGAGTGACCGTTGGAAAAATCTAAAAAAAGAGGGGTTAAATGAAGAAGAAATCAAAGCTTCATTTAAAGTAAAAATTCCCATGCACGTTTTTGCTTGGAATAGCACTCGTGGAAAGGATACCACCATGTCTCCATATGATTCTATCAAGTACCATCGACAAATGTTACAAGCAGGATTTATGGTAATGGAACCTATGACGGGAGAAGTAAAAGCTTGGGTGGGTGGCATTGATTTTAAAACCTTTAAGTATGACCACGCCAATATCAATACCAAACGTCAGGTAGGTTCCACTATGAAACCATTGTTGTATAGTCTGGCCATTGAAGAAGCAGGTTTTACGCCCAATACCCCTGTGGATGACAACCAACAAAGTTTTGGGCAATATGGATTGGTTCCTGCAACTAGTAAGTCATGTACAGGTGCCACAATGCCCATGGCAGAAGCCTTGGCCAAGTCTAGAAACTGTGCTTCTGCCTATATTATGAAGCAATTAGACGCAACAGGAAATAATGGCGCAAAAAGATTTGTTGACTATTTAAAAAAGCTCAATCTCCAAACAAAAATTGAACCCTACCCTTCTATAGCCCTAGGTTCTTGTGAGATTTCATTGTTTGAAATGATGCAGGCTTATAGCATGTTCCCTGGAAGGGGATTCAATGCCAAGCCTATGTATATAACCCGTATTGAAGACAGAAACGGAAATGTACTGGAAAGTTTTACCCCGCAACGCAAAGAAGTAATTAGTGAAGTGACCGCTTATTCCATTGTAAAAATGATGCAAGGTGTTATTCAATTTGGTACGGCCCGAGGTATTTGGGCATATGACTTACCTGGCAATTTAGAAGTAGCTGGAAAAACTGGAACCACCAATGATAATTCCGATGCTTGGTTTATGGGTTATACCCCACAATTGATGGCAGGAACCTGGGTTGGTGCAGATGACCGTTTTATTCGTTTTAAAAATGAAAACTTAAATGGTCAAGGTGCTAGAGCGGCCATGCCTATTTGGGCTTATTTCTTTGCCAAAGCATCTGCTGATCCAAACTGTGGACTTGATGCTAGCCAAACTTTTGTGAAACCAGAAGTAATGACCAACGATATCATCATTGACTATATCAATGGCACTACTGCTCCATTGGGTGCTGAGGGTGAAGACCAAGGAAACGGAACTGTAAATGATTATGAATTGCCCAAAGACATTAAACCGGAAGATATTAAGGCAGAATCAGACCCCTTAGAAGCAGGTAAAACTGGAGTTCCAAAACAACTTGAAACAAAGGATGGGCAACCGGCAAAACTGCCTGATAATAAACCCATGGTAACACCTCCAGTCTTAAAGCCTGGAGAAAAACCCAAAGCTACTATGCCAGCTCCTATTAAGAAACCAGGTGGAGGTACTACTAGATAAAACAGGATAAGTATACTACGATTTACAAAATCTGCATGGCTTTGACAAAATCACTGACCAAGTAGCTAATGAGCTTGCCTGTACTTCCATCGGTTCTACCATCTGATAAATGGGTGGCTCCTTCACAAATATGCAAGTATGCTGGTCTGGATTGGGCTGTAGCAAATTGTACATATTGCCTAGCTTGATTGGCACTAATCCCTACGGGAGTTTGGGCGCTACTCAAAACACCTTGAATGCAATCAAGGTCTAGTTCAATACCGCAAATGGTATCATCAGTAAAAGAAGTAGCATGCCCTATGGCTTGTAAAAAAGTCCTTTTCTCATGTACAAAAATGTCTTCATAAGTGATACAATCCACAAAGGGATTATTAACAATATCCATCCATACATTTTGAGGCAAGTAATTCTCGTGAATGCCAATGACACAATATTTTTCTAAGTATCCATCTTCTTCCGCATAGGTAAACCCATTGCCACTATGTCTTCCTTCCATTGGTCTAAAATCTGCGTGCGCGTCTAAATTAATTGCATTGATTTGGGCAAGAGGTAGTACCCCGGCCTTGTAAAAACCTTTTGCAGCGCCTTTGATACATGGATATGAATTGTTGTGCCCACCTCCAATGACAATGGGAATTTTCTTGTATTGGGTAATCAATTTAACCAACTGTTCTACCTCCTCGTCAATAGTATTCACGGCATGTCTAAATGCCTCAGATTTCTCATCATAGCTCAAGGCATTTTGCTCAATCAAATGTTCCATATCAGAGAAATCAAAATGCCCTAATAACAAAATATCACTGCCTTCTAAAAAGTCATTGCTCTGAATATTAAGAAAGGCTTGCAAGAAGGGAACCCAAGCAGAATCGGCCCCGCCAATACCTAGATTGGCTTTTACACCAATGTCTTCTGGAATACCAAAAAGTACATAACTAGCTTTGCTCTCCTGCAAAGATTGATCCAGTTGGCTACTATCTGCAAGCACTTGAATTCGCTCTCCTAATTTGGTTTCAAATCTTCTAATCTTTGTAACAGATAGCAAATCTTGTTTATGATAGATTTTCAAATGTTTCATGGCGCGTTATGGGTATGATTCTAAACTTTAAGTTAATCATTTCAACCCAGAGCATAAAAATTGATTAGAGGAATCTTCCTGACACCATTACCCGATCAATTAGGTTAGAACCAAAGGCATAAGGAAGAAAGGCCAATGATGGAATTGGCTTGGTGAAAATAAGGTTAGCTATCTTTCCCTTGCTAATACTACCTAGTTCTGATTCTAATTCCATAGCATAAGCTCCATTGATGGTTGCCGCATTAATAGCTTCTTCTGGCAGCATTTTCAATTGAATACAGGCCATGGAAACAACGGTATTCATATTGCCACTTGGGCTAGAACCCGGGTTAAAATCAGATGCAAGTGCAATGGCAGCACCAGCTTCAATCAGCGCCCTTGCAGGTTGATAACCCATGCGTAAAAAATAGGCTGCTGTTGGCAACAAAGTACCAATGGAATTGGATGCAGCAAGCGCAGCAATGGTAGCTTCATCCATGGTTTCCAAGTGGTCTACAGATAGCGCATTGACTTCTATACCTGCTTCTACCCCACCCGATAAGTTTAATTGGTTGGCATGAATCTTGGCTTTTAAACCAATGGCAGCACCCGCCTGACAAATGCGAATGGTTTCTGCCTTACTAAAAAATCCTTCTTCACAAAAAACGTCAATAAAATCGGCTAACCCCTCTTGGGCAATCACAGGCAACATTTCTTCTATAATCAATTGAATATAGCCTTCATGATTGTCTCTGTATTCAATTGGATAGGTATGAGCACCCAAAAAACTGGCTTTAATGGGGATGGGCGAAACTGCTTTGATCCGCTTAATTACCCGTAACATTTTTAATTCGGCATCTACGGTTAAACCATAGCCACTTTTAATTTCCATGGCACCTGTTCCTAGCTGCATCCATTCTTTTAACCTAACCAATGCCAATTGAAATAATTCCTCTTCTGAACAAGCCTGTAGTTTTCTTGCAGAGTTTAGTATGCCACCACCTTTTGCGGCAATATCGGCGTAGCTCATACCTTTCAACTTGTCTACAAATTCCGTTTCTCTACTTGCTGCAAAAACCAAGTGGGTATGACTATCACACCAAGAAGGCAACACTGTAGCACCAGCTGCATCAATGGTTTGGTCAAATAAGTCCACTAATTGATTTAACTCTGACATAGCACCATAATCAAGGATCCGGCCCTGTTCAATACTCAACCAAGCTTGATCAATAACTGGAAGTTGGGCCAATGCTGTACCTTTCAATAATTTATTGTCAGAACGAACATTTACCAGTTGGTGGATGTTGGTGATAAGCTGTTTCATGCAAGGGCAAATTAAACAATTCAAAGTCTAATTTCACAGAATGATTTGTAACATTACCATAGTTAGATACCCCAATTGGTTAGCATGGGCTGGATTCCTATCTATGGCTATATTCCGACTACCCTTAATGCTAAATAAACAAATCAGTTTTTGGAAGCTCATGGGTACAGGCAAGAATGGATCTTTTGACAAAACACCAGATTTGTCACAGTGGGCTATTTTGGTTATTGATCAAAATACAACCCATGATTATAGTCAATCATGGTCTGAGCCTTTGAATACAGTAGATGAAAATAATTATCTGCAAAATAAGTATGGCAAATTCATAGCTGCCTGGTGGCGATTTTTTAACTGTGAAACATGGACAATAGTATTGGAACCTATAGAGGGGCATGGATTATGGGATGGCAAACAACCATTTGGTCCCGTACCCATGAAAAGCGATTATGAAGGCCCTATTGCTATTCTGACAAGGGCTACTATTAAATTAAGCAAGCTGAAAGATTTTTGGGGTAATGTAGACAAAGTTGCTAACAGAATGGCCGGAGCGCCAGGATTTCAAACTTCTTTTGGGATTGGTGAAGTTCCATGGATCAAACAAGCCACATTTAGTATTTGGTCTTCCAAAGCAGCCATGAAAGCATTTGCCTATCAAATGCATGAGCACGCTACCGTAATTGCCAAAACCAGAAAAGAAAAATGGTATAGTGAAGACCTTTTTATGCGTTTTAGGCCAATTGTATCTTTTGGAAAAGTCAAGGGAGTTGACCCATTGAAACAAAACCCCTAACTTGCAATAGATTTATGCATCACTGCAGTACCATATCAATGTTGACAGCCCATTTTGCTTGGATGTACCGCGGCTTGAATCCTATGCCCGATCATTAAGTACGCATACTATCTTTTGCTTTTTCAAGCACCCATTTTTTGAAAACCCTACTATTCATCAATACCTTATTGTATGGCATCCCAATTGTCTGTTACCTCAGAAATAGGAACATTAAAACGTTTATTAGTACATAGCCCAGATAGCGGTCTGGGAAAAGTTGTCCCCTCAAAAGCCCAAGACTGGCTATTTGAAGACATTGTTCATTTAGATACTATTCGCAAAAATGAATATGATTTTTACACCAAGATTCTTTTGTATTTTCTTGATCCATCTAAGATCAAAGGCAAACTACAAGAAATTGATGCAAAAGAAAATGAACGTAATTTTTATAAACCAGAACACCCCAATTTCTTTGCTTCCGAAAATGTAATTGAATTACAGTGGTTATTAGCACAGGTATTGGAAGATGCAGATTTACGCTCTAAGCTTGTTGCATCCGTTTGTGCTATTGAAGGATGCACTTATCAAACCCAGCGCGAATTATTAGAATACAGTCCTAAAGAATTGGCCAAAACCTTTATTTCTGGGAGTGCCGCAGGAAACAGAGAACTCTTGTTTGCTCCTATTCCCAATTTTATTTTTACAAGGGATATCGGTATTACCATCAATCAATACGTTTTATTAAACAAGCCTGCCAAAAAAGCCAGAACAAGAGAAGCTTTGTTGGCCAAGTATATCTTTTTTCATCATGCACTTTTTGCTGATTATAGAAACAATATTATTGAGCTCTCCGATTCTCACCATAGCTTCTTATTACCCAAGGAAGAAGATGACAGAAAAATCACCCTTGAAGGTGGAGATATTATGGTAGTAAGTGAGAACCATTTATTGGTTGGTGTTAGTGAAAGAACCAGCTCTGAAGCGGCAGTTAGGGTCACCAATCTCTTATTTGAAAAGGGTGTGGTTGAAAAAGTAACCGTTGTAAAGATTCCCAAAAAAAGGGACTACATGCATATTGACACGGTGTTTACCCAGGTTAAAAGAGATGTATGGGTCATGTTAGGAAATTTCTCTAGAAAAGCAGTGAAACACGAGGATGAGAATGTGATTGAACGCATTTTAGAGATTAAAAAAGAAGAGAAAATCAAGATTTTGCAGTTCCACAAAAAGTCTCCTGAAAATCCCATTAGTTTTGAAAGCTTAGAAGATTTATTGGTAGATATTAGTAAGAATGATTTGCATTGTGAAGACGAAGTCAGATTTATCTTTTCTGGTAATAATGAATTCCCATACAATGCCAGAGAACAATGGACAGATTCCTGTAATCTATTGGCGCTAAAAGAGGGAGTAGTATTGGGTTATGATAGAAATGATAAAACTACAGAAGCTTTTAAAGCTGCAGGATTTACCATTATTCATGCCAAGGAATTAATTGAAGCACTTGAGGCAGGAACTTTGAAAGTAGAAGAAATGCATGATACATTGATTCTCATGCCTTCTGCAGAACTGTCAAGGGCAAGGGGTGGATTTCATTGTATGAGTATGCCCATTTTAAGAACGCCTATTCAATAAAAAATAATTTTATGCAAAACACGGCGCATATCATGATGATTAGACCCGCAAAGTTTGGCTTTAATGCAGAAACAGCGGTAAACAATAGTTTTCAACAATCCAGTTCAGATACCCAAGTTGCTGAAAAAGCTTTAGCAGAATTTGACCAATTTGTAGCTTTATTAAAAGCCCATAAGATTGATGTTACCGTAGTGCAGGATAGTTCTTTTCCTTATACTCCAGATAGCATTTTTCCAAACAATTGGATCTCTTTTCATTCAGATGGAACCATAGTATTGTATCCCATGTTTGCACTCAACCGCAGACAAGAAAGAAAGCCGGCAGTATTAGAAACACTGGCAGAAAAGTTTTTGATACAACAAACCATTGATTTTACTGAGCAGGAAGAAAGGGGATTATTTTTAGAAGGCACTGGTTCTATGGTATTGGATAGAGAACATCATTTGGCTTATGCTTGTTTAAGTGATAGAACCCATGAAAATTTATTGGAACAATTTTGTACAGAATTGAGCTATGAGTCTGTAGCATTTTCCGCACTTGATATGCAGGGAGCCCCAATTTATCATACCAATGTGATGATGTGTGTGGCAGACCGTTATGTTGTAATTTGTCTTGAATCCATTTCAACGGATTTGGAAAGAGAAATGTTGATTGACCAAATAAAATCAACCGGAAAAACTATTGTTACTATTAGTTTAAAGCAGATGAATCAATTTGCGGGTAATATGTTACAAGTAAAAAATCAGGTTGGTGAAAAATTCTTGATTATGTCTACCCAAGCTTATCAAAGTCTTCATGAAGATCAGGTAAAACAATTAGAGACCTTTAATCAAATTCTACATTCGCCAATAAATACCATTGAAACCAATGGCGGTGGAAGTGCTAGGTGCATGATGGCTGAGATTTTTCTGCCATTAATAAAAGATCATTAAATGGAAACAACTTTTCTGGCTAATAATTCTTGAACTTCGCGCTTTCTTAGCTTAATTGATTTTTCTATAACTTGGTTTGCTCTAGTAAGTTCCATTAATACTTCTATTTGATTAGAATAGGCTTTATGTTGGGCATCTAGGTTCTGTTGTATGGTTTCTATATCATGCCAGTTACCAATGGCTTCTTGTAATTTTTGGAAATAGGCTTTTTCAAGATTCCAATCTTTCTCGTCTACCCAATTACAAGCATATTGCCATTGCTTTATGCGTTTTCTAAGCTCATGCCATTGACTAATATTGCATTCTTTTAATAATATTTTATTGATTTGTGCAAAAAGGTCAATGGTATATTGCTCAGACAGTATACTATTGGTTGATTTTACAAATTCTGTAAGCTGATCTACCAATTCCTTTAATTCTAATTTAAACAAATGGGTTTGATGTTGAAAATGCTGAATCATTTCTACCATCCTTTGTTCCGGAAAGCATCTGTTTTTCAATTCATTCATTTCATTTTTATCTAACCATTGCAACAAGATTTGGTATTCTCGAATATCACCAGCCTGTTGAAAAATGTTGGCTAATAACCTTGTAGATTTTTTTAATTTTTGTTTGGAATAAATTTTGGAGAGAAACTTTAAAATGGCTTTCATTTTTTTTAGCTCCACCCTAAAATCATGTAAGTCAGTTTCTGACATGGAACTATCAAAATTGTGTAAATGGTTGAACACCTGTTTTACCCTTTGCTTAAAATAGGTATGTAACAAGGACTGAGACATGAACTACTTACTATTTAAGTATGAAATTCATATAAATTTAACCATTTGGGCAAAGCCAATATGAATCTATTGTTAAATTATGATTCAAAGCTTAACCGAACCCCAGTTTCAAAATCAACTGGTGCATATCCTAGTTCCTGAACCGCTTTGTCTATTTTCAAGCCAGAGAATTTGGCCCTTTGAACCATTTCTGGAAAACTATCTGCCGTTACAGCAGTGATTAAATTGACATCTAGGTTTTTAACCCTTGCCACCGTTAAAGCCATTTCATATGGTGAGATCCTATCTTTTCCAGCCAAATGGTACTCGGTATTGATAGGTCCTGAAAACACCATTTCAATTCCCTTGCACAAGTCTTGTACATAACTGGGGGTTCTTAATTGGTCTGATACAACTTTAATTGGTTTTCCGGCTTCTAGGTTTTGAGCCACCCATTGTATAAAGCTTGGCCGCATACCTTCCCAGTATTTGCCATAGATAAATACCGGTCTTATAATATGATAGTCCAATCCAGAAGCTCTTACCTTGTCTTCTGCCATTAACTTGCTCTTCCCGTAAAAATTCAGCGGATTGGGAATGGCCGTTTCAGCATGAGGGCCATTTTCTCCAAAAATAAAATCTGTAGAAACATATAGCATTCTGGCCCCAATTTTAGCTGCGGTTTCCAATAAGTGTTCTGTTGCAGTAACATTGTGCAATAAACAAGCTCCTTGGTCTAAATGACATTCATCTGGCTTACTCATGGCTGCCGAATGAATCACCAAATCTGGTTTAAAAGCTTCTAACGATTTGCTAACTGCCTCTTTTTGGGTTAAATCAACCGATTGATATAAAAACTTACCCACCGGAATCCTTTGCACACCTCTGGACAAAGCCATCATTTGATGTCCTTTTTCTACCAGAAACAGGGTTAAGTGCTGTCCCAAAAAGCCATTTGAACCGGTAACCAAGATTTTCATATTACTAAAATACTCATTTGTGCCTAGAGATAGGCATTTGAGAATTAGCTTTAATTGCCTATTTTTGGAACTTGTGTAAGAGTTACACAATACCATTACGATTGCTTTTTACCTTATTCTCAAATCGTATTACGAAAGAATTGAATACATAAAATGTCTACAAAGAAAGTCACAAAAATAGGGGTACTTACCTCCGGAGGCGATGCTCCAGGCATGAATGCTGCAGTTAGAGCCGTTGTAAGAACAGGAATTTATCATGGTTTGGAGGTTTTTGGTATCATGCGCGGTTATAGCGGCATGGTTGATGATGACATTTTTCCAATGGATTCTAGATCAGTTGCCAATATTATACAAAGGGGTGGAACCATCTTAAAAACAGCCAGATGCAAGGAGTTTTTTGAGCCAGAAGGACGCAAAAAAGCCTATGAAAATCTTAAAAAAAGAGGAATTGATGGATTGGTGATTGTTGGAGGCGATGGTAGTTTTAGAGGCGCACAGCGATTCAGCAATGAATACGATATTCCCTGTATTGGTTTACCTGGTACCATTGATAAGGATATAGCTGGTAGCGATTTTACCATTGGTTTTGATACTGCTGTGAATACGGCAGTTGAAGCCATTGACAAAATCCGTGATACCATGGATGCTCATGATCGTCTATTCTTAGTAGAAGTCATGGGTAGGGATGCTGGTTATATTGCATTGCACAGTGGTATTGCAACTGGTGCTGAAAATATCTTGATACCTGAAACCAAAACAGATATTGAAGAATTAATCCAGTCCTTAACTGAAAAGGAAAAAAGGAAAAAATTGGTGAACCTGATTGTTGTTGCCGAAGGCGACGAATTTGGAGGTGCCAATGAACTTGCCAAAGTAATCAAAGAACGTATTCCACAAGCCGATACCAGGGTTTGTATCTTAGGTCATATTCAAAGAGGCGGTTCTCCATCTTGCTTAGATAGGTTAATAGCCAGTAATATGGGCTATCATGCAGTGGAATGTTTGATCAAAGGAAGGTTTAATGTAATGGTGGGCATTGTGAACAATAAAGTTCATTTTACTCCATTAGACAAAGCTGTGAAACAAAAACAAAGAATTTCTGCTGAATGGATGAAGATTGTGAAAATCCTAGCCAGCTAATACCCCACAAAATTTCAAACTACAACAAAGTATTATGTCAAAAAACTTAGAAAAGTACCTGCACAAAGAAATGAACAAACAAGCGGGTATTGAACACGTTAACCACCGCACAAAGATTGTTGCCACCGTAGGTCCAGCTTGCGACTCTTACGACCAATTATTGGAACTTTGCCGTGCTGGTGTAAACGTTTTTCGTTTGAATTTTTCACACGGCAAACATGAAGACAAACTGGCCATTATTGAACATATTCGTAACATCAATAAAACCGAACCTTATAATATTTCTATTTTGGCTGATTTACAAGGGCCAAAATTGCGTGTTGGTGAAATTGAAAACAATTCTCTTGACGTAAAAGCTGGTGATATTCTGACTTTTACCAATGAGAAATGCGTTGGTACCTTAGAAAAAATTTATGTCTCCTACCCTAATCTAGCAGGAGACGTGGTGCTGGGTAACGTGATCATGATTGATGACGGTAAACTAGAAGTAAAAGTAGTTGGCATTGAAAAGAATGGAGACGTGAAAGTATTGGTAACACTAGGCGGAAACCTTTCTTCTAAAAAAGGAATCAACCTTCCTGATACTAAAATATCTCTTCCTGCCTTAACTGAAAAAGACTTGGCTGATTTGGAGTTCATCATTGAACAAAAATGTGACTGGGTGGCTTTGAGTTTTGTTAGAAGTGTAAAAGACCTTGTAATACTAAGAAGCAAATTACAAGAGAAAAAGAGCATGACTAAAATCATTGCCAAAATTGAAAAACCTGAGGCATTGGTGAATATTCGTGATATTATCTTAGAGAGTGATGGTATTATGATTGCTCGTGGAGATTTGGGAGTAGAACTTCCTATTGAGCAAGTGCC
>CALRXZ020000066.1:0-19891 GCA_943372255.1 Chitinophaga pinensis | reverse complement strand
TGAAATTGCGTTGTATGAATAGGAAAATATTTTTCACAGCGGTATTTCGGGCCAGTTATAGATACCTGTAACGTAATAATTAACCGGCTATTGCATTTGGGCCTGTTTATCTCATGATAAAAGGAAAACGCTGATAATTCTTCAATGCCAAACCTGTTCCGCGAACCACACTTTTCAATGGATCATCGGCAATATGCACGGGTAATTTAATCTTGGCACTCAAGCGCTTATCCAAACCACGCAAAAGGGCTCCGCCACCAGTGAGGTACAATCCCCTGCGATATATATCGGCGGCCAACTCTGGAGGGGTGGTTTCCAATGCTTTTAGAATGGCTTCCTCTATTTTGAAGATACTCTTGTCAAGTGCTTCAGCAATTTCTTGGTAGCTCACCATAATCTGCTTTGGAATACCGGTTACCAAGTCACGTCCGTTTACGGGCATATCATCTGGAGGATTGTCTAAATCCTTCATAGCAGCACCAACAGTAATCTTGATTTGTTCTGCAGTACGCTCACCAATCAACAAACTATGGTAACGACGCAAAGCTTCCATAATATCAGCAGTGAACTCATCACCCGCAATACGGATACTCTGGTCACAAACAATACCCGCCAAGGCAATCACGGTAATACCAGTGGTACCACCACCAATATCAATAATCATATTACCAACGGGTTCTTCTACGTCTATTCCAATACCCAGGGCAGCTGCCATGGGCTCATGAATCATGTATACTTCTTTGGCTCCTGCTTGCTCAGCACTATCGCGCACCGCACGTTTTTCCACTTCCGTAATAGAAGATGGAATACAGATAACCATGCGCCAGCTTGGCGGAAACAAAGGTTTTTTGGGATAAATCATTTTGATCAATTCCCTAATCATCAGTTCTGCCGCGTTAAAGTCCGCAATTACCCCGTCTTTTAAAGGGCGAACGGTACGGATACTTTCGTGTGTTTTTTCGTGCATCATCAACGCACGTTTACCTACAGCCAAAACTTCCTTTGGATTATTGCGGTTTAGGGCCACAATAGATGGCTCGTTCACCACCACTTCATCGTTATGGATAATTAGGGTGTTGGCAGTCCCTAAGTCTATGGCAATCTCCTGAGTAAAAAAACTAAACAATCCCATTGTATATAATTAGTTCGAATATAATAAATGAATGCTTGCAAAGGTGTCTTAAATAAATGGAATTAACAAAGCTGAAATGCTTGATTTATCAAGTACTTCAAGGTTATTAACAAGCCATTCTGATTAATGTGGATTAGCCCGGGAATTCGTAACCAATATCCCTGCGATAATACATGCCCTCAAAATCTATTTTTTCTAGTAAATCCTTTGATTTTTGAACCGCTTCTGTAAGCGTGTTACCATAAGAACTTACCGCCAACACCCTTCCACCATTAGTTTGCAAACTATCACTTGCAAATTTGGTGCCAGCATGGAAAACCAGTGTTTCTGCGCCTTTCTGGGCATTAAGCTCTGCCAATCCGGTAATTGGAATTCCTTTTTGGTAATCGCCCGGATAGCCGCCACTCACAGCCATGACTGTAGCGCAACACCTTGGATCAAAATTGATATTTACATCGGCCAAAGTGCCATTGTCCATAGCAGCAAACAAACTCACCAAATCCGTGTCTAGTAAGGGCATCACCACTTCTGTCTCAGGATCTCCCATGCGGCAATTGTATTCAATGACCCAGGGTTCACCACCTACATTCATCAATCCAAAAAAGATAAATCCGTGATAGACTAGGTTTTCTTTGTCCAAACCAGCAACAGTTGGTTCAATAATTTTCTTGGTCACTTTTTCCATGAAAGCCGCGTCCATAAAGGGAACTGGGCTTACGCAACCCATGCCACCGGTGTTTAATCCGGTATCGCCCTCGCCAATTCTTTTGTAATCTTTGGCATGACCAATAATTTGGTAGTCTTTACCATCAGTCAATACAAAAACACTCACTTCAATCCCGTGCAAAAACGCTTCCACCACCACTTTGCTGCTAGCTGCCCCAAATTGTTGGTGAATAATCATTTCTTCAAAGCTGGCCAATGCCTCCTCCGTAGTTTGGGCAATAATCACACCTTTTCCAGCTGCCAGACCGTCTGCTTTAAGCACTACGGGCAGGCTATGTGCGGCTATATAAGCTTTACCTGCTTCAAATTCATCCTTGGTAAATTCTGCATAAGCGGCTGTGGGAATGCCCTGGCGCTGCATGAATTTTTTGCTAAAAGCCTTACTGCCCTCTAATTGCGCAGCTTTGGCCGATGGGGCAACCACGGTAATATGTTGCAATTCTTGGTGATTTTGGAAAAAATCATAAACCCCATTGACCAATGGATCTTCAGGTCCCACCACCAACATGCCAATCTTTTCTTCCAGACAAATGGTTTTGATAGCTTCAAAATCATTGACCCCTACGGGGATATTCTTACCAAACTGGGCCGTTCCGGGATTGCCCGGTGCAATAATCAACTGATCACAATGATGACTCTGACTCATTTTCCAAGCCAATGCGTGTTCCCTTCCTCCGGATCCCAACAATAATATGTTCATAATGCTATTTTGCTAGCGCGAAAGTAGAATTTTAAGTGCTCAAATACAGCTTTCAGAACCGGATATTGATTTAATCACTATTTTGGCCCACCCAACTGGGAAATTTGACAACGAAAACTAGCTGTATGACTCAGGAAAACCTGCAAAAAGGGCATCCCAAAGGATTGTATGTATTGTTTGCAACAGAAATGTGGGAGCGTTTCAACTATTATGGCATGCGGGCCATTTTGGTATTGTTTATGACCAAGGCACTCTTGTTTGACAAGGTCTTTGCTTCTAATCTTTATGGTAGTTACACTTCATTGATTTACTTGACACCCTTGATTGGGGGCTATATTGCTGACCGTTATTGGGGCAATCGCCGAAGCATTATTGTGGGCGGGATAGTGATGGCCATTGGAGAATTTATCCTGTTTTTTTGTGGTTCCCTCTATGCTACATCGCCGGATACGGCATCCTTATTATTTTTCTCTGGTCTTGGTTTCATGATTGCAGGTAATGGTTTTTTCAAACCCAATATCTCTTCTATGGTGGGTCAATTGTATCCAAAAGGAGATAATAGAATTGACTCTGCGTATACCATTTTTTACATGGGAATCAATACGGGAGGTGCTTTGGGGCCATTTGTATGTGGTTTTTTTGGAGACACGGGCAATCCAGCAGATTTTAAATGGGCTTTCTTAGCCGGTGGTATTGGAATGATCATTAGTGTACTTACCCTGCATTTCTTGAACAACAAATACGTGATTGATCCAGATAAAAAAATCATTGGGCTAACGCCCGATGGTGCTCCCAAGAAATTCCTGAATCCAGTGGTGATGGTGGTGGGTATGGCCTTGCTTTCTCTAACAACCATTGGACTTTTATACATTGACGCCAAAGTGGTCAACTATTTGTTTTACTTCTTGATTGGTTGCATTGTTTTAATTGCCGTGATTATTTATTCCGATAAAACCCTAACCAGTACTGAAAAGACAAGGGTTTCCGTGATATTTACCGTTTCCTTTTTTGTGATCTTTTTCTGGTCTGCCTTTGAACAGGCTGGTGCATCTCTAACTTTTTTTGCAGAAGAACAAACCCAGCGTGACCTAGGATTCTTCACGGTTCCAGCCAGTTTTTTCCAGTCTTTGAACAGCATGTTTGTGGTTGGGCTAGCACCATTATTTGCCTGGTTATGGATCAAGTTGGGTAAACGCGAACCCGCTTCACCTTACAAAATGGCCATTGGTTTATTCTTATTGGCCTTGGGTTATCTCTGGATTGCTTTTGGTGTAAAAGACGTGCAAGCCAATGTAAAAGTGAGCATGATCTGGCTCATTGGAATGTATATGATGCATAGTATGGGAGAGCTTTGTTTATCGCCCATTGGGCTAAGCTTGGTGAACAAATTAGCACCTATCAAATTTGCCTCCTTGCTTATGGCGGTATGGTTTACAGCCAATGCCTTTGCCAATAAATTAGCGGGTGTTTTGAGCGGATATTATCCCGATGGAAAAACTACTTCTTTTCTGGGTTACCAGATAGCCAACTTATACGATTTCTTCATGCTTTTCCTAGGCATGGCCGGGGTAGCATCACTGGTCTTATTTTTCCTATCCAGTAAGTTGAAAAAAATGATGTAATTAGAAAAGGCGGTGTTCATCATCGCCTTTTTTATGCCGTATATTTATACCTGATTAAATTCATGCTATGTCAGAAATGAAAAAAGTATTCAAACCATTTGTGGCCCCTGAAACACAGATGAAGGAACTAACCGTTAAGTCTATTTTAATGGGTAGTTTGTTTGGTGTCATCTTTGGTGCTGCTACCGTGTATCTAGCGCTGAAAGCGGGTTTGACCGTATCGGCTTCTATTCCAATTGCGGTAATTGCCATTACACTGGGAAGAAAATTTTTGAAGACAACCATTCTTGAAAATAATATTATTCAAACCACGGGTTCTGCGGGAGAAAGCATTGCAGCAGGTGTGGCATTTACGCTTCCGGGATTTTTGTTTTTATCATCTCCCGATAGCGCGGAATATTTTAATTACCTCACCATTTTAATCTTGGCCATTGTAGGTGGTTTGTTAGGAACCTTGCTCATGGTGCCTTTGAGAAAAGCCTTGATTGTAAACGAACACGATAACCTGCCTTATCCAGAAGGCACCGCCTGCGGCGATGTATTAAAAGCAGGAGAGAAGGGTGGGGATTTTGCTAAGACCGCTTTCTGGGGATTGGGTGTGGCATTTGTTTATGCCCTTTTACAAAAAGTATTGCATGTAATTGCGGAGACCCCTCATTGGGCTACCCAACAAACCAATAAGTTTTTTCCATCGGCTAAAGTTAGTGGAGAGATTACGCCTGAATACTTGGGTGTGGGTTATATTATTGGTCCCAAGATTGGAGGCGTTTTGGTAGCAGGTGGAGTGTTGAGTTGGTTGGTCTTTATTCCGCTTATGTCTTCTCTAGTACCACCCGATGTAATTGCTACACAGCTTGTAAAACTGGGCTATCTGGCCGATATTACTAAGGCGGGAGGTAAGGGGAATTGGGATCCCATTGCCCACCAATTTGCAGATTATTCTGCTGCAGTGTATTATGCTTTTATTCGTCAGATAGGAGCAGGTACGGTAGCTGCCGGAGGTATAATTACCTTAATCAAAACCATCCCTACCATTGTAAAATCTGTAAAAGGAAGTGTAGCATCTTTAAAAGCAGAAAAAGGAGATGGGGCTGCTGCTGTTTTGCGCACAGACAAAGACTTGAGTTTAAAATGGGTAGGTTGGGGAAGCCTGGGTTTGATTGCCCTCATTACCATATTGCCACAAGTACCTGGTGATAGCATTATTCAAAAATTATTGATTGGGGTATTGGTCATCATCTTTGGAGCATTGTTTGTAACTGTATCATCAAGAATTGTGGGATTGATTGGTTCTTCCAATAACCCCATCAGCGGTATGACCATTGCAACCGTAATGGGAACCAGTTTGATTTTCTTGAGTGTGGGTTGGACGGGTCAGTCATATGAACCATTGGTGTTGGTGGTTGGTGGGATGATCTGCATCGCGGCAGCAAATGCCGGTGCCACTTCTCAAGATTTAAAAAGTGGCTACATTGTAGGTGCCACACCTCGCAACCAACAAATAGCTTTATTTGTGGGAGCCATTGTTTCTTCCATAGTCATTGGTTTAACCGTGAAATTCTTGGATAAACCTTCTTCTGAAATGTTGAGTCAGGGGATTAACCACGCTATTGGTACAGAAAAATATCCTGCGCCACAAGCTACGCTCATGGCTACTTTGATCAAGGGAATCCTTTCTCAAAACCTAGACTGGCAATATGTATTTGCTGGAGTATTTTTGGCCGTTACTATGGAACTCTGTGGTATCAAGTCTTTGAGCTTTGCAGTGGGTGCTTATCTGCCACTAGCAACCACTTTGCCCATCTTTATTGGTGGCGCCATTAGAGGGATTGTAGAAATGAAACAAAGCAAAGCAGGTGAAGCCAAGTCTGCGGAAGAAGAGGAATTGGGTAAGGGTAATTTATTTGCAACCGGTTTGGTTGCAGGTGGAGCTGTTGCAGGTGTGATCATTGCTTTTGTCTCTGGATCAGCAGGAGGAGAAAAATTCCTAAATGCCGTGAGTCTGGAGTCCAATATCAGCGATGCTTTAACACAAGGAGGTTATTTTGTGTTGGGCACACTCATGTTTGCTGCCATGGGTACTATTTTGTATAAAGTGGCCATGAAAAAATAAGCACCTGTTAAGAATAGATTAAATACTAGTCCCGCAGCCCAAAAACTGCGGGATTTCTTTTTGCTAGGTTAAACCTTTGGGAACAATAAACATCCAAAAACAAAGCTAGTCACATGAACCCCCAAAGGATGCTTAAAACTTTTACAGTTGGTGCTGGATTTACCCTGCTTTTTGCTTTTACGCAAGCGCATCAGCAGGGCGGTAATGCCAAGATTAAAATGCCCTATAAAAAAGCGGGCTTAAACACCCGTCAGGCTGCGGCCCACTTATTGAGTAGATTTAGTTTTGGCGCCAGACCTGGTGAAGTAGATGCGGTGACAGCCATGGGTTTAGAAGAATGGTTAGAACAACAATTGGAAGGAAGATTAAATGACAGTGCTGCCAATGACCGGTTGAAGAATATGAATACCCTTCAGTTGAGTAATGAAACCATTGCCAATACCTATATGACTCCTCCCCAAGTATTGCGTTTGGCGGTTAGGAATAAATTAGTGGTTAGAGATTCTGTAAAGGGTCAGGACAAACCAGAATATAGGGAACAGATAAGACAGTTGATGGTACAACAAGGTCTAAAACCATTTGTAGAATTACAGACACAACTGATTAACCAAAAAATAATTCGGGCAGCTTATGGTGCTAACCAATTACATGAAGTGTTGACCGATTTTTGGTTCAACCATTTTAATGTATCACTCACCAAACCACAGTGTCAGCAATTCATCCTCACATTTGAACGTGATGCTATAAGGCCAAATGTGACTGGCAATTTCAAAGACATGTTGGTGGCCACTGCCAAACACCCAGCCATGTTGGAATACTTAGACAATGCTTCCAGTGTTTCTGACAACAATGCACTGGCAAAAAATCCTAGAAGAATTCAGCAACAACAAAATTTGAATAAGGCTTTAGAAGCACGAATGGGCGATAGTTCTATGAAGAACAATGCCATTGCACAACAACTTGTCAATGCAAAACGCGTTCAAGGATTGAATGAAAACTATGCGCGTGAAGTCATGGAATTACATACCCTTGGTGTTGATGGTGGTTATACCCAAAAAGACGTCACCGAAGTAGCTCGTGCTTTAACAGGATGGGCTGTGAAACCTTTACTAGACGATGGTCCTGGAAAAAGGCTATTGGATAAAACCAATATAGATCAAATGCAGAAAAGGGGCTTTGTGTTGGAAAATGATTTTATTTTCCGTGCAGACAAACACGATGAAGGAGAGAAGCTGATCTTGGGTAAACCATTTGATGGAAAGACAGGATATCAAGAAGGAATGGATGTGTTAGATCTGCTGAGCCGCCAAAAAGCAACAGCTAAATTTATCAGTAAAAAATTGGCTACCCGTTTTGTAAGTGACCAACCTTCTGACGCCTTGGTACAAAAAATGGCGGATCGTTTTTTAAAGACCGATGGCAATATCAAAGAAGTTTTGCTAACCATGGTAGAAAGTGTGGAGTTCTGGCAAACAAACGCTTTACGTGAAAAAATCAAATCTCCTTTTGAATTAGTGATCAGTGCTGTCAGGTCTACTAATGCAGACTTAAAACAACCCTTTCAAGTCTTCAACTGGTGTAGTAGAATGGGACAAAGATTCTATTATTATCAAGCCCCAACAGGTTTTCCGGACAAAGCTAGTTTCTGGATCAATACGGGTTCTTTGTTAAACAGAATGAATTTTGGTTTGGCATTTGCAACTGGAAAAATCCCAGGCATTAGTGTAAATCTTTTGGCATTGAATCAGAACCATGAACCAGAAAGCGCTGAAGCGGCTTTGAAAACCTATAGCCAATTGCTTTTGCCAGAAAGAAATCAGGAAGAAAATATTAAAAGATTGACCGCCATGCTAGCAGACCAATCTGTGGCAGACAAAATTGAGGCAGCCAGTGCCAAACATCCTGGTGATGCAGCAATGGATGAGTCTGATGCCATGAGCATGAACAAGAATTTGAACAAGAAACAGCAACAAAGAAATGACCGCAACGCCATGAATAGGAAAGACAAACCCTTTACCATGGCTTATCAGAATGGGAATAACAACACTGTGTCACAAGTGGCTGGTGTAATCATTGGCTCACCTGAATTTCAAAGAAAATAAACCCTTCCTATGATACATCGCAGAGCATTTATGAAATCTGGCGCAATGGCGCTTTTTGCTACGGGGTTTGGTGGGTTACCTAACTTTATAGCATCGGCCGCCAGCGGCCAAAAGATCTTGCAGCCTTATAAAAAAAATAAGGTCATGGTCTGTATTTTTCAGCGCGGTGCCATGGATGGATTAATGGCAGTTAGCCCTTATGCTGACCCCAATTTAAAAATCTTACGTCCTGGTTTGTATATGAGCCCCTTGGAAAAAGAGGGTGCGCTTTTTAACCTTGATGACCATTTTGGTTTGCACCCTGCTATGGCTGCATTGCAACCATTTTATACAGAGAAACGCATGGCCATTGTGCATGGTGTAGGTAGCCCTAATAATACGCGTAGCCATTTTGACGCGCAGGATTATATGGAAGCCGGAACCCCTTTTAACAAAGGCACGGCCAGTGGTTGGCTCAACAGGGTAGCGGGTTTAATGGGTCATGACGCCACCCCATTTAGGGCAGTGAGTTTGACCAATGCATTGCCAAGAAGTTTTTATGGAGACAATGAGGCATTGGCCATTAGTAATTTGCAGGATTTTGCCATTCAAATGCGCAATAATCCCATGGCTGGCAAAACCGTGTCTCAGTCTTTTGAAGACCTCTATGATCAAACTTCTAGTAACCTCCTAAATAAAACGGGTAAAGAAAGTTTTGACGCCATGAAAATGTTGAACGTCAACGAACTCAAAAATTATCAACCCGCCAAAGACGTTTTGTATCCGCAAACGGCATTGGGTAATTCACTCAAACAAATTGCAGTACTGATTAAAATGCAAGTTGGTTTGGAGCTGGCTTTTGCAGAATCTGGTGGATGGGATACCCACGTGAATCAAGGTACCACCAATGGTGCATTTGCAAGAAACCTCAAAGACTTTAGTGATTCTATTGCTGCTTTCTGGAAAGACCTGAGCGCTTATCAAGATGAAGTTACCGTAATGACCATGACGGAATTTGGCAGAACAGCCCATCAAAATGGAACAGGCGGTACCGATCATGGAAGGGCATCTTGCTTATTTGTGTTGGGTAATGATGTAAAAGGCGGTCAAGTTTATCAAAATATTAAGTCTTTGGCCAAAGAAGACTTGGAAGACAAGCGTGACCTGCCCGTCTCTACTGATTTTAGGGCCGTTTTTAGCAATGTGGCCCAGTCTCATCTAAAACTACAAAACAGCAAGGGATTGTTCCCTGATTGGAACGGTAAACCACTTGATTTGATGCAAGGTTAAATTGGTTATTGTCTGCTCCCTATATTTGCACAAATAGTTATATGGAGCATTTATTAACCGTAGACAGTCTAATCAGTTTTTTGGTACTAGTGATCCTAGAAGTAGTTCTGGGAATTGATAATGTGATTTTTGTATCCATTATCCTCAATAGGCTACCCCAAAAAGACCAGAAAAAAGGAAGGTTAGCTTGGATGGTTACGGGCATTATGATGCGCTCCATTTTGCTATTTGGTCTGAGCTGGTTAATCTCTCAAAAAGGTAAACCCTTGTTTACCATCATGAACAAACCCTTTGACATAGCCAGTTTGGTGATGATTGCAGGAGGTTTGTTTTTGATTTATAAAACAGTGAAAGAGATTCACCACAAATTGGAGGGCGATGCAGATTTGGAAGCTGGCATTAGCACCAAGCCCCTGACTTTTGGCGCTGCTGTTTTTCAGATCATGCTAATTGATATGGTCTTTAGTTTTGATAGTATTATTACTGCTGGGGGTACCGCCAAACATGTTGAAATCATGATTGCGGCAGTGGTGATTGCCATGATTGTGATGTTCCTCTTCAGTCCCTTTATTTCTGCCTTTATACACAAGCATCCTACTTTAAAAATGTTGGCCCTTTCATTCCTAGTGATGATTGGTCTGGTATTATTAGTAGAAGGATGGGATAGTGAACGCGCGCACGATTTGCAGCTCAAGAACTATATCTATTTTGCCATGGCATTTAGCTTTATTGTAGAAATCATGAACATGAAAGAGCGCGTGAAACGCAAGCCGGTTCAGTTACGTGACCCTAAAATGCCAGAGCAGGTGGAGCCTGGAGATCAAGCAAAATAAGGAACCCACCCCGGCCTTCGGCCACCCCTACCGCAAGCGGTAGGGGGATGATTTATTGGTTAGAGTTTTCCTCGTTTAATTTCTTCTACTACCGTTGGGTCAAGTAGGGTAGAGATATCACCTACATTGTCTAAATCGCCCTCGGCAATCTTGCGCAAAATTCTACGCATGATTTTACCACTTCGGGTTTTGGGTAATCCACTTACAAATTGAATCTTATCTGGTTTGGCAATAGCCCCAATGATTCTGGTAATGGTTTGGTTTAAATCCTTTCTAATCATTTCGGCCGTACCATGGGTGTCTTGTCCGTGTGAACCTTGGTAGATCACATAAGCATAAATACCCTGACCCTTAATATCGTGCGGATAGCCAACCACAGCACTTTCCACCACACCACTGTGCATATTAATGGCATTCTCTAATTCGGCTGTTCCAATACGGTGTCCGCTCACGTTCAACACATCATCCACCCTTCCGGTAATTCTAAAGAATCCGTTCTTGTCTTTTAGTGCACCATCGCCTGTAAAATACATACCAGGATAAGTAGCAAAATAATTGGTACGGCATCTTTCATGATCACCATAAGTAGTTCTTAAAATACCTGGCCAAGGACTCTTGATGCAAAGATTTCCCGAAACGGTTTCTTCTCCTTGCTGAATAATTTCTTCTCCTTTATCGTCTACCAAGACCATTTCTAGACCTGGCATAGGTAGGGTGGCCCAACTTGGAACGGCAGGGGTAATCCCCGCCATATTGCTGATTAAAGTACCACCAGTTTCTGTTTGCCACCAAGTATCTACTACTGGGCAATTATTCTTACCCACGTGTTCACTATACCAATGCCATGCTTCTTCATTAATGGGTTCACCCACGGTGCCCAATACTTTTAAGCTGGTCAAATGCTTGCCCTGTAAGGGTCCTAGACCATAGCCCATCAAACTGCGAATGGCAGTTGGTGCAGTATACAAAATATTTACTTTGAATTTGTCTACTATATCCCAGAACCTACTAGCGTCTGGGAAGGTAGGTACACCCTCAAATAGAAGGGTAGTGGCACCCGCACTCAACGGACCATACACGATATAACTATGACCCGTAATCCATCCAATATCGGCCGTGCAGAAATGAATATCTCCGGGTTGGTATTGGAATACGTTGACAAAAGTATAATTGGTATAGACCATATAGCCACCGCAGGTATGCACCACGCCCTTGGGTTTACCAGTTGAGCCCGATGTATACAAAATGAACAAGGGATCTTCGGCATCCATTTCCTCTGCAGGAAAATCATGTAAGCCCATGGTCTCTACTTTCTTAATCTCGTCTTCCCACCAAAGATCGCGGCCCTTGATCATAGAAACTGGAGTTCTTGTTCTGGTGCAGACAATCACTTTTTTAACGGTTCTATTCCCAATTAAAGCATCGTCAATGACAGACTTTAATGGAATGTCTTTGGCACCTCTAAAAGCGCCATCACAGGTAACAATATATTCAGCTTGTGCATCATACAAACGATCCGCAATGCTTTGGGCAGAGAAACCTCCAAACACTACGCTATGTATGGCTCCAACACGCGCACATGCCAATACAGCTATAGCCAATTCAGGAATCATGCCCATATAAATACAAACACGATCTCCTTTTTTTACCCCATTGTTTTTGAGTACATGGGAAAATTGACAAACTTTTTCGTACAATTTTTTATAGGTAATAATCCGATGATGTTCTTCCGGATCATTGGGCTCCCAGATCATAGCTGGCATGTCTCCATGTTTTTCCAAATGCCTGTCTAAGCAGTTCTCTGTGATATTTAATTTACCACCCTTGAACCATTCTATTTTGGGTTCTGTAAAGTTCCAGTTGAGCACTTCGTCCCATTTTTTACGCCAGGTAAAATTTTCGGCAATTTCTCCCCAGAATCCGGAAGGGTCTTCCATACTTCTTTTGTAATCGGCTTTGTACTGATCGTAAGATTTGATCTGATAAGGATAAGACATGATCCAGTTTTTTTATAGCAAATGTTAGGAATGTAAATATACGCTAATCCTTTGCTTGGTAAAACCACTGGAATCATGTAAGTTTCAACCTAATTCAAGAACCAATTTCAGCACAAGCATCCCACATGAAAGAAACTAAAAGTATTTGGAAGATTATCGGCGCATCTTCACTTGGAACCCTGATTGAATGGTACGACTTCTACATTTTTGGATCTCTAGCCACCGTATTGGCCAATCAGTTTTTTCCAAAAACCAATCCCACTGCGGCTTTGCTCTCAACACTGGCAACATTTGCTGCAGGATTTATTGTAAGACCATTTGGCGCTTTATTCTTTGGCCGCTTGGGCGATTTAATAGGACGTAAACACACATTTCTTTTAACACTTGTCTTGATGGGAGGATCTACTTTCTTGATTGGTTGTATCCCCAACTATGAGAGTATTGGCTTTCTTGCCCCCATCTTGGTTTTGCTCTTGCGATTATTGCAAGGGTTGGCATTAGGTGGTGAATATGGTGGTGCTGCAACTTATGTGGCCGAGCACGCACCAGCCAATAGAAGGGGTTATTTTACCTCTTGGATTCAAACCACTGCAACCCTTGGTTTATTTATTTCTTTGGGTGTGATCCTAATTACCCGTCATAGCTTGGACGCTGATGCAGCTAAATCCATTGCCAAATTCAATGACTGGGGTTGGAGGGTGCCATTCTTGGTGTCTATAATCCTAGTCTTTGTTTCTATTTATATTAGGATGAAGATGAACGAATCTCCTTTGTTTGAAAAACTCAAATCAGAGGGTAAGGTTTCTGTAAATCCACTCAAAGAAAGTTTTGGACACAAGACCAATTTGAAAATGGTGTTGTTGGCCTTATTTGGGGCCACCATGGGGCAGGGTGTGGTTTGGTACACAGGACAATTCTATGCGCAGTCTTTTATTGAGAATGTTTGTAAAATTGATTTTGACCAATCACGTACCATTCTTATTTGGGCCATTCTATTGGGTACACCATTCTTTGTGGTCTTTGGTGCATGGAGTGACAAGATTGGTAGAAAATGGATCATGCTATCTGGTATGTTCTTAGCCATTGTTAGCTATCAATTTCTATTCAATCAATTATTGAACCTCTCAAGTAATGAAGGCAAGGTAGAGTTGGTAGACAAAAAAATCATTAATTCTAGTTTGGTACAAATGCCCAATGGAAAGGATACACTTAGAACCGTTACCAGCAAAGTCTTTTATGCCGATGGTATGAGTATTGCCGAAACAAAGAAAGACACATTATATGGAGATCCTGTGATGCATACCGTTAAAGCCGATGTGAAACTGGTGAAACTATTGGGTACTACTGATTATTGGAAAATGGTCTTCTATGTATTCCTAATGATTCTCTATGTAACCATGGTGTATGGACCAATTGCTGCATTCTTGGTAGAACTATTCCCAACCAAGATTCGCTACACATCCATGTCTTTACCTTACCATATTGGAAACGGGGTATTTGGTGGATTAACACCATTTATTGCAACCTTGCTCACTACCATTTATGCCAATGATAAATTAGCTGGACTAGCTTATCCCATTATCATTGCAGCAATTTGCTTGGTTATAGGAACACTCTATATCAATAACAAGATAGATCCCGATGTAAACGACTAAGTTCAATTTTAAAATATTTAAATCACTAAGATGAATCAACTAAAAAGATATGCGGGCATTATTTGGATCTTATTGGGTCCTCTAGCCGCTGTTTACCTGGTACGCACGGCCATGGCAGAAGTGGCCAAGAAACCCGTGATGGATACTTATATTCAATGGGGTGTTTTTATTGTGGTATTTATTCCTATTGCCTTGGGCATGTTGCTATTTGGCTATTTTGCCTGGAAGGGAGAATATGACCATCTTCCAGAAAGCTCGGCAGAGATTGAAGAGGACTAGGCATTTACCAAAGCCTTAACCATCTTCCTATAGCCAAGTAAAGAGCATTGTATAAATTTGCGTAAACCTAGGGCATGAGTATTGAAGTCAGTGGATTGGGAAAAAATTATGGAACACAAAAAGCAGTGGACCAATTATCTTTTGTTCTAAACAAGGGAGAGATTGTTGGTTTTCTGGGTCCCAATGGTGCAGGTAAGAGTACTACCATGAAAATGGTCACTGGCTATTTGACCCCAGACACTGGTTTGGCAAAGGTTTGTGGAATTGATATAAGCGTTGACCCAATTGCAGCCAAACGCAAAATTGGTTATTTGCCAGAAGCCAATCCCCTTTATCATGAAATGTACGTACGCGAGTACTTAGATTTTATTGCGGGTGTTCACGGCATTGCAGACAAAAAAAAGGCCATTGAATCAGTGATAGAATTAACTGGTCTGAGTCCAGAATCTACCAAGAAAATTGGACAATTATCTAAGGGCTATAAACAACGTGTAGGTCTTGCGGCAGCGCTGATTCATGACCCCGAAGTTTTGGTCTTGGATGAACCCACTTCTGGTTTGGATCCCAATCAAATTGTAGAAATTAGAAACGTGATCAAAGCACAGGGCAGCAATAAAACGGTCTTGTTTTCTTCCCATATTTTACAAGAAGTTACTGCTATCTGTGATAGAGTGATTATCATACACAAGGGTAAGATGGTAGCCAATGATACCCTTGCCAATCTTCAATCAGGAGGTAAGTCTTTGGAAACAGTTTTCCGCTCCTTGACCAATCAATAATTCATGTCTACTATTCAGATCAAACCCATCACCACTTTAGAACAACAACATTGGTGCGCGCGTTTGATGGCTGCTACTGAACCTTGGATTTCTTTGAATAGAAGTTTTGAAGACGGTATGATTTTGATGCAACAACCTGTTGATGAAATACAAGCATTCATAGCCATGGAAGACTCAGAACCATTGGGTTTTGTGGTCATCAAATTAAAGGGGGCATTTGTAGGTTATATACAAGTGATTGCCGTATCACCAGAGGCTAGGGGCAAGGGAATTGGAACTTTGTTATTAGACCATGTTGAAGCTATTATTTTTCAAAAAAGCCCCAATGCGTTTATATGCGTTTCTTCTTTTAACCATCGCGCCAGAAAATTATACGAATCCAGAGGCTACCAACTGTTAGGAACACTTGAAAATTACCTTGAAAATGGGTTTTCAGAGCATTTATTGCGCAAAACCATGGGTTCTATCAATGATTTCAAGGCAAAAAAGCTATCAAATGTGTAAATTGCACACGCTGAAGATAAAAAGAACAATATTTTATAATCTTATAATCAATCAATCATGAGTTACATTGTTGAAGTACATGCCCGTCAGATTTTAGACAGTAGGGGTAATCCAACCGTAGAAGTAGACGTATTAACCGACGATGGTGCTATGGGCCGTGCTGCGGTTCCAAGTGGTGCCAGTACTGGTATTCACGAAGCAGTTGAGCTGCGCGATGGCGACAAGAAAAAATACGTTGGAAAAGGTGTTTTGAAAGCCGTTAAAAATGTAAACGATATTATTGCCGAGTCTCTGATTGGTTACGATATTTCTCAGCAAGCTGCTATTGACCAAGCGATGATTGATTTGGATGGCACTAAGAACAAAGCCAAATTGGGCGCTAACGCTATCTTGGCCGTGAGTATGGCTGTGGCTAAAGCTGCTGCTGAAGAAGCTGGTCTTCCTTTGTATAGATATATTGGTGGTACTAACGCCAAAACATTACCTATTCCAATGATGAATATCTTGAATGGTGGTGCACACGCGGATAATAAAATTGACTTCCAAGAATTTATGGTAATGCCAATTGGCGCTCCTTCTTTTAGTGAAGGTTTGCGTTGGGGTGTTGAGATCTTCCACGAATTAAAAAGCGTGTTGAAGAAAAAAGGCTTTAGCACCAACGTAGGTGATGAAGGTGGATTTGCCCCAAATATTCAAAGCAATGAAGAAGCTATTGAAACCGTATTGGAAGCTATTACCAAAGCAGGTTACAAAACTGGTTCACAGATTGTGATTGCTATGGATGCTGCCAACAGTGAATTATGGGATGGCAAGAAAAAGAAATACGTATTCAAAAAGAGCAGCGGTAAAGAAGTAAGCAGCGATCAGCTGGTGAAATTCTGGGAAAGCTGGGTGAAAAAATATCCAATTGCTTCTATTGAAGATGGTATGGCTGAAGACGATTGGGCTGGTTGGAAAGCGCTTACTGACGCAGTTGGTAGCAAATGCCAATTAGTGGGTGATGACTTGTTTGTAACCAATGTAGACCGTTTACAAATGGGTATTGACAAAAAGATTGCCAATGGTTTGTTGGTGAAAGTAAACCAAATTGGAACTATCACTGAAACCATCAACGCAGTTTCTTTGGCTCAAAACAACGGTTATAATACCATCATGAGTCACCGCAGTGGTGAAACAGAAGACAATACCATTGCTGACTTGGCAGTAGCATTGAACTGTGGTCAAATCAAGACTGGTTCTGCTTCTAGGTCTGACCGTATGGCAAAATACAACCAATTGATTCGTATTGAAGAAGCCTTGGGTAGCACAGCGTTCTATCCTAAAGGAAAGATCAAATTTGGTACAAAATAAACAACTGTGGATTAATTGACAACCCGGATTAGAGTAGGAATGCCTATTTTTAATCCGGGTTTTCCTTTTAAAGATGCTAAAACAAGTCACCAAAATATTAGCCAATAAGTATTTTCTAGCTGGGGCTTTTTTCCTAGTTTGGATGTTATTTATTGATCAAAGAGACTTTTTTCAGCAAAGAGAAAGAAAAGCGGAATTGGCCAAACTGCAGGAAAAGAAACATTATTACCAGGAAGAAATTGCCCATGCACGCAAAACCCTCAATGATTTACAAAGCAATCCGGCAGCATTGGAACAGTTTGCCCGTGAGCGCTACTTAATGAAAAAAGACGGCGAAGATATCTTCACTTTAGAGGATTCGGTAGCTGTTTCAAAATAAATCCCCCCAAATTACGTTCGGCAACTTTTTTTAATATTTCCGTAAGGGAATCCGGTTTGATGGCAATATAATCCAAGCATTGCCGTTTTAGTCTTACCGTATCCTCTTACACATTTGCCATATTATGAACAAGATAAAAGAGGAGGATCTCATGAGCTATTTATATAACGATGCTTCGCCATTGGTGGCGGAAGCTATTGAACAGGCCTTAAAAGAAGACCCGTCTTTAAAGAATCAATTGGACTTGCTTAAGATTAGCATGAAGGCTTTAGATAAAGTCAAACTACAATCGCCTAGCAAAGCTTCCATAAAAGCCATTCTGAAATACGCAGCTGACAAGAACAAAGAGGCGTAATTTTGTCTACCCATGACAAAGAAAGAAAGGTATCAAACAGCCATTGCTTATTTTGAAGAGCAGATTCCCATTGCCGAAACGGAGTTGATTTATGACAACCCTTTTCAGTTATTGGTGGCAGTAATTTTATCAGCCCAGTGCACGGATAAAAGAGTGAATCTTACAACGCCCTATATCTTTCAAAAATTTCCAGATCCCCAAACCATGGCTTTGGCCAGTTTTGATGATTTGTTTCCGCTGATCAGAAGCATTTCTTATCCCAACAATAAGACCAAGCATTTGATAGGCATGGCCAATATGCTCTTGGAAAAATTTGAAGGAGAAGTACCTATGACGGTGGAGGAACTAGTTCAATTGCCTGGGGTAGGAAGAAAAACGGCCAATGTAATCACCAGTGTCATTGACAAACAACCCAATATGGCGGTGGACACCCATGTATTTCGCGTATCAGCCAGATTGGGCTTAACCACCAATGCTACCACACCACTGGCTGCAGAAAAACAACTCATCAAAAATATTCCCGCAGAATTGGTGCATAAAGCCCATCACTGGCTCATCTTGCACGGAAGGTATACTTGCTTGGCGCGATCGCCCAAATGCAACGAATGCGGCTTACAAAGCATTTGCAAGTACTATGCAAAATCTGTAAAATAACTATCTCAGATTTATCTTTCGAACCTCAAAAAAGAAATAAGAACTTTCAACTTTATTCTTACCTGTCACTTATTTTTTCCCTCTGACCAATTTGTAAGAATGGTCAACAAAACCCAATAGTTGTTTGGTAGGAATACTTCCATTCACTACCACTGTATTCCAATGTTTTTTATTCATGTGATAACCAGGCATTACAGCCGCAAATTCTTCGCGTAATTCAAGCGCTAGATCAGGATCACATTTTACATTGAATTGCAAAGGATGATTGTCTATCCCCACCAATAAAAACATTTTACCAAACACTTTATAGACCAAATTGTCTGGGCCAAAGGGAAGCGTCTCTTCCACATCGGCCAAGCCCAAAGCATAATCCCTTAATTGTTCCAGATCCATAACTATGCTTTTGCTTCCGTGTATTGTTTGAAATTATTCAAGATGGCTTGCCATCCCATTTCTTGCAGGTCTAAAGAATTCACTTCTTCTGCTTCAAATATTTCTGTGATTTGAACACCCGCTCCAGTTTCCTTAAAATTGATAATCACTTTTCTGCCACCTTCAATATGATACACAATCAAAGACTCGTTTAAAATGCTTTCATAAGTGCCATTAAAGTCAAAAGAAAAACTACCATCTTTTGCGGCCATCAAATAATGAAATTCACCACCCACTTGTAAGTCATTGGTAGCAGAAGGTGTATGCCAATCTGGGCTGGCATTGTTCCACAGGCAAATATGGTCTGGCTGGGTCCAAAATTCCCATACTGTTTTTAATGGGGCATCTACAATAGTTTCTACAGTAATGGTATTATTTTCTTGGTTGATCATGATTGTAAATTTATTTAATCCTCACATAAGTCTCGCGAATAATATGGTCAATGCCCAGCTTCTCCACTTTTTCAATGCCTTCCTGAACCAAGGTATCTGCTTTAATGCGAATGCTGAATTGGAAAGTTCCACCTTCCCATTGACGCGTATTAAAATATTCCAAGTGCTCAGTATAAGTGCTGTCTTTTAATTCATAGGTACCACCTCCGGCACTAAACTGTGCTTTGCTGCTGTCTTTACCCTGATTCAAATCATGAGAGAAAAAGGCAAAATGCGTTCCGTTAATCATCTTGATCATTTTCACATCCGGATTGAAAGTAGACTTGGTACTATCTTTTTCTGTACTGGTAGCTGCCACCAATTGCCATGTTCCTTCTAGTGGTAATTTAACCGGTGTTGCTGGTTGTTGACAAGCAAAAAAGAACAACAATATTACGCTCGCTAATGCGATGATTTTTTTGTTAAGCATGTAGGGATAATTTTATTGAATGTAATAAAAATTTAGCTCAAAGGCTTTGATTGACTTTCAGTGATTATGTCTTGACTCTTCACTTTCTTCATCAACTCTTCATTCTTCACTCTTCACTTTCCTCTTCTTCATTCTTCACTCTTTACTCT
>CALRXZ020000065.1:0-19935 GCA_943372255.1 Chitinophaga pinensis | reverse complement strand
TTCCTGCGCATGAAGGTTTCTAACTATAATCGCTGGTTTATGCTTGATGATTATACCTATTGGAACGATAGTCGTTATGACTTTAACCGCTACAATTTGTATGGCAGTGGTTGGAACAATTATAACTGGAATAAAATAGGCGGATACTATGGAAATGGTTGGGGTTATTATGACTATTACTACCCTAATGCAGGCTGGTATAATCCTAAGTCTACCATCATCACTTATTACGGTGGAAAAATTCCTACTCCTGGAACAAGTTCAGGATCTGCTATCACTGCCTATAGGAACAAGACTTATATCAATAACAACAATGGCAATATTGGGTACAATAGCAAAACAGGTATGCCTATAACTTCTAACAACAATAATTCTAGCAACAATTTTAGCAACCTAGTAAAAAGGGTATTTACCCCTTCTTCTAGTGCTAGTAATGCTAGCTCTTATGATAGACCTGCTAGAACTTTTAACAATAGTTCCAGTAACAGTAGTGATAGAACCTACAGCTCACCAAGCACAACTACCAGCAGTTCTGCAGGGGGTAACAGTGGCGGTGTTAGCAGTACAGGAAGTAGTGCTAGCGGTGGACGCGTAATTCGTAATTAAACTATTGGAATTTTTAAGGAATCAGAATCATTCAAAAATGATTCCCTCCATTATCATACCCATATCCAAATAAAATCTTATGAAAAAATATTTACTACTCATCAGCTTAATCAGCAGCAGTATGCTGATGGCGCAAACACCAGAAGACGCATTACGTACTGCCTGGTATACGCAAAATGGTTCTGGAAGAAATACGGCTACTGGTGGCGTAATGGGATCACTAGGTGGAGACATCACTGCCAACCACGTAAATCCTGCTGGATTAGGTTTGTTTAAAACCAATGAATTTGTTTTAAGTGCTGGCATGCATTTAAATAACAACAAATTCAATTATCGTGGAACAGATACTTCTGCCAATAAGAATGCATTTAACTATGGTGCTTCTGGTTTAATCTTAAGTTCATCACCCAATTACAAGGCAAAATGGACCAGTTCTGCATTTGCCATTTCAGTTAACCAAATTGCCAATTACAATAACCGTATACAATTTAAAGGCTTTAATAATTTCAGTTCTTTTTCTGAAAAGTATTTGGAAGAATTAATAAAAGATAGGGCCGATACCAATGCTGCACTGAGCAACTATATTTTTGGATCCTCTCTTGCCTTTCGCACCTATTTGATTGATACTATTCGTGGTGCGGGTGGATCTGTAGCTGGTTACCAAAGCTTGGTGCCCATTTCTTCTGGAGTCAATCAATCATATGATGCCATTACTTCAGGTGGCTTTCATGAAATTGCCATTGGTGTTGCCGGAAATATGGCAGACAAAATGTATGTAGGTGGATCATTGGTAATTCCTGTCATCAACTATACCAGAGAACTCACTTATTCTGAAAAAGACCCTACCAGTAATGGCAATAATGATTTTGCCAGTTTTGAATTCAAAGAAAAATTCAGTTCTAGAGGTATTGGTCTTGGAATGAAATTAGGAATGATTTACAAGCCACAAGATTACTGGCGTATTGGATTTGCCTTTCATACACCTCAATTAATTGGATACAAGGATGAAGTTCGCGCTAGCATGATAACCAATACTGAAAAATATGCTGGAATTGTTTCAGAAAATAGTGATGCCCTTAATAGTGGTAACCCTGGCAAAGGAGAATACAATTTAATTACTCCCTATCGAGCCATTGTAAGTGCTAGTTATGTATTTAGAGAAGTAAAAGACACGCGCAGACAAAGGGCTTTCTTAAGTGCAGATCTAGAATATGTGAACTATCGTGGAGCTAGGTATTCTACTATTGACCAAAATAATACTGCCCTTGTTCAATACTATCAATTAGTGAATGAAGAAATCAAAGACTATTATCGTGGCAATTTTAATTTCCGTATAGGTGGAGAATTAAAATTCAATGTTTGGATGGTTCGTTTGGGTGGTGGTTATTATGGAAGCCCTTATGCTGATCGTTTACTCAAAGCTGATCGCATTGTAGCATCAGGCGGATTGGGTTATAGAAACCATGGCATCTTTATTGATCTTAGCTATGCACACGCATTTCAGAAAGACGTACAGTTTGCTTATAGACTCAATGACAAACCCAACACATTTGCTAACCAATTAGGCAGCAGAGGCACTTTAATGATGACTTTAGGATTTAAGTTCTAATACTTTTTCAACTGAACTATTTGAAGCATCCATCCATATGATGGATGTTTCTTTTTTAAACCAAGTCATCTGTCTTTTGGCATATTGACAAGTATGTTGCTTGATTTGTTCAATAGCCACTGCTTCAGAAATTTCTCCCTTAAAATGGGCAAACAATTCTTGGTATCCCACGGTTTGTAAAGCGTTATTGTATTGGAAAGGAACCAGTGATTTAGCTTCCTGAATCAACCCTGCAGCTACCATCATGTCTACACGTTGGTTAATGCGCTGATTCAAAACCTCTCTGGGTAATTCCAATCCAATTTTGACAATTTTAAATGGTCTTTGTTTTTTTTCAGCCTTCCTATAATTCAAAATAGAATCACCAGTTGATAATTTAAATTCCAAGGCACGCATGAGTCTTTGCGGATTCTGCTGTTCTGATTGTAACCAGAAATCGGGATCAAGTAATTGTATCTGCTGCTGTAACCAAGCCAGTCCCTTTTGTTCATAATCCTTAACAACTTGCTCTCTAATGGCTGGCGCGATGGTTGGCATTTCATCCATCCCCTCAGTAAATGCTTTGATATACAAACCCGTTCCTCCTACCATGACAATGCTTTGGTTATATTGAAACAACTCAGCTGCTTTTTGCAAAGCGTACTGTTCAAATACACCAGCATTTACATGATCATGAATGGAATGTGAATTGATAAAATGGTGGGGAACTTTGGCCAATTCTTGGGCCGATGGTTTGGCTACGGCAATTCCTAATTCCTGATAACATTGTCTGGAATCAGCCGAAATAATTTCAGTACCAAGTGCTTGCGCTAATTCAATAGCAAAAGCTGTTTTGCCAATTGCTGTTGGCCCGCAAATAATAAATATGGTGGATGCCTCTTGCAATGGATCCTGAAAATTAAATGGCAGTGCTAAATTCTAGATACTTAAAAAGCATCTTCATCATGACTTTCTTCCGCACCCTCATCACTATCTTCTGAGCTATCAGCATCAGATTCATCTCCTTCTTCTCCAAAACCATCGGTGGCTTCTGTTAGGTCATATTTCTCTTCTATATCGGCAAATTTGTCGCCCAATAAACTCTTGGTACCATATTGTTGTGGTCCAATACCCTCCACCCTTGAAACAGAAGGATAAGCCAGCTTGCTACTCTCTTCTTTACTTACATTGATTAATTCTACTAAGAATGTCCAGTTTTTGGCAAAATCATAGACATAGATAAATTTCTGGTTGGTATCCCTGATCTCAGAACCAATGGTGGTTTCAGACATTATTAAAGGTGCAACCGGATATGCTTTATCATAGGTTTCCAATGAAATCTCCCTTCCTCTCTGCCAATTATCATTGCTTCTATAGAAAGTAGCCTGGTGCTTGCTATCAAACTCATAAGACTTTACGATAGCCAAGTGCAAGTCATGAAAATGCTGGGTGTGCTTGATTACAATATCACGGTACACCGCATCGTCTTCTTCCAGATAAACTCTAAATTTTAAAACAGCCATTCTCTTGGTTGAGGTTTAAGGGTTGTAAAGCATGCAAATTAAGCAAGTATCGCTTTGAAAAACAAAAATCCGTATTTAATCACCAGTTGATAATCCCAATTCAGTCCCTTTTTCTAGCATAAACCTAAAGGCAGCGTCATAATCATTGGGGATTAGACCGTCTAAAATGGCTTCTCTAATGGCGTCTTTGATCAAACCCACATTTCTGCCTGGGCTCAATTTAAAATGTTCCATAATCATTTCGCCGGTTATTGGTGGCTGCCAATTGCGCATTTGATCCTTCTCTTCTACTTCCTTCATCCGCAATTTAACCAGTTCAAAATTTTGCAAATAGCGCTTTACTTTTTGCTTGTTCTTACTGGTGATATCGGCGGAGCATAAGAGCATTAAACCATCTATATCTTCTCCAGCATCAAATAACAAGCGCCTAACTGCACTATCCGTAATATTTTCCTTGGTCAAACTAATGGGTCTTAAATGCAAAGCCACCAGTTTTTGCACCAGTTTCATTTTCTCATTCAAGGGTAGTTTGAGCTTTCCAAATATTTTTGGCACCATTCTAGCACCTACCATTTCGTGACCATGAAAGGTCCAACCATGGCCTTCTTCAAACTGTTTGGTAGCAGGCTTGCCAATATCGTGCAAGAGGGCAGCCCAACGCAACCAGAGGTCATCTGTATGTTCTGAAATATTGTCAATGACTTGTAGTGTATGGTAAAAATTGTCTTTATGCCCGTGACCATCAATGTATTGGGCCCCGTGCAATTCTACCATTTGAGGAAACACAATTTGCAACAAGCCAGATTGATAAAGCAGGTCCCAACCAATAGATGGCTTTTTACAAAGCATGATTTTATTCAACTCGTCTGTAATCCTTTCCTGAGAAACAATTTTAATTCTGGAAGCCTGGGCTTGAATGGCTTCAAAGGTTTCGGGAACAATGGTAAAACCCAATTGAGTGGCAAATCGAATGGCACGCATCATGCGTAAGGGATCATCACTAAAGGTTTGCGCAGGGGTTAAGGGGGTTTGAATAATTTTTGCTTCAATGGCTTTCAGACCCTCAAAAGGATCAATCAGTTTTCCAAAATCGGCTTGATTCAAACTTATGGCCAAAGCATTAATCGTAAAATCTCTTCTGTTTTGATCGTCTTCTAAAGAGCCGGTTTCTACTTGTGGTTTTCTACTATCTGGCTGATAGCTTTCTTTTCTAGCACCCACAAATTCAATTTCAAAAGCGGGCAATTTAATCTGCGCTGTTCCAAAATTTTTAAAATAAGCCACAGTGGGTCTAGGCTCAAACAAATCCGCTACGCGATGCGCCAAAGCAATCCCATCGCCCAAGCAAACAATATCTGCATCCTTGGTTGGCCTGCCTATGATTTTATCCCGAACAAAGCCACCAATCAAGTATGCGGGCAGGGATAATTCGGCTGCTGCCTTGGCTATTTTGTCAAAAACCACCTGTTCTGTATGGGTAAAACTCAAATCCATCTGCGGCAAATGTAAATGCTTTCTTTGTTTAAGCGGGCAATGTGGCCAACAAGTCTACTTGTTCTATAAGATTAGCGCAATTGAAATGGCCTTTAGGGCATTCTTTTCTGCCATGAATGCCACAGGGTCTGCAATCCAATGCTTGCTTTACTTCTACAATATGTTTATTATCTGAAAGAGGGCCATAACCAAAAGCTGGAATGGTAGAGCAATAAATAGCAGTTACTGGCGCATTTACACTGGAGGCAAAATGCATGGGGGCTGAATCATTTACATAATTCATAACGGCAGTTTTCATAAGCGCAGCCGACTCTAGAAAATTTAACTGCCCTGCTAGACTTTTAGCATTGGAACAGTTGGCAGCAGCCAGAATACGATTACAGGTTGCTGCGTCTGATGGTGCTCCAAGCAAATAAACTTGGTAATGCTTTGGTATTAATTGAAGCAGCTTTATCCACTGTGCTTCTGGATATTGCTTGGTAAACCAAACAGAGGCAGGAGCTAAACAGATATAGGGGCTTTTAGTATAACCAGCCACTGCAATATAATCTGCATCACTAGGATACAATTTTGGCCTTGCAGGTTCTGGCTGCTCTTTTGTTGCTATTAACTGATGGTTGCGTTGAATTTCATGCAGGTCAAGATCTCCCTTACTGAAAATATGTTTGATCCTTTTGCTAAAAAAAATACTAAAGGGATTTTTGTCAAAACCAATAGTGTTCTTGGCTCCAGAGAAAATAGTAATTAGACCGGTAGCAGCAAATCTTTGAACATTAATTAAAACATCAAATTTGCGCTGTCTAATCTCTTGGATTATTTGAAAAAGGTGTTGGTATTTTTTTGTTTTCTTATCCCAGACCATTACCTCTTTTACAAAGGGATGGTTGTTAAATAGGGCTTCATTGCCTTTTCTTACCAGGATACTAATACCCGCGGTAGGATATTGTTGATGCAAGGATTCCAATAACCCAGTTGCCAGAACTACGTCTCCAATAAATGCCGTTTGGACAACTAGAATTTTTTGCATTTGGCAAATTTACTGGAATATTCCTAAGGCAAATAAAGGTTCAGCATCTTTATTCATATTCCAATTCATTGCTGAAAAACTCCCAATCAAATAGAATAAAACTGCAAAATATTTTGTGCAGTGTTTTAATGGTTGCTAGGTCTAAGTACAATTTTGTCATGGTATCAATTTTATATGCGTTAACGCTACTTTAAGTTTGCAATAAAATATCATATATACAAGCATTTCATCATAAAGTTTGGTGAAAGCTGGTAATTATGAATTCTATAACGGTATAGAGGGAATCTATGGTCAATTAAGACCCTGAAATTGTATGTTTGCAAAAAAAATAGCACATGTCATTACAAGCATTGATCCTAGAAGCTTGGGATAACCGGGAATTATTAAAAGACAGTAAGCATTCAGACGCCGTAAGAGCCGTAATAGAAGAAGTAGACAAGGGCAGATTAAGAACAGCCGCCCCTTCAGAAAATGGTTGGGTAGTGAATGAATGGGTAAAACAAGCCATCCTACTTTATTTTGGTATACAACAAATGCAAACCTGGGAACTAGCACCATTTGAATTTTATGACAAAATGTTGCTTAAGAAAAATTATAAGGATTTAGGCGTAAGAGCGGTTCCACACGCGGTGGCGCGATATGGGGCTTACTTGGCCAAGAACGTGGTATTAATGCCTAGTTATGTAAATATTGGAGCTTATGTAGACGAAGGTACCATGGTTGATACTTGGGCTACGGTAGGTAGCTGCGCACAAATTGGAAAAGGCGTTCACTTGAGCGGTGGCGTTGGTATTGGAGGTGTATTAGAACCCCTACAAGCCAGCCCAGTAATCATTGAAGACGGTTGTTTTTTGGGAAGCCGTGCTATTGTGGTAGAAGGTGTGATTGTTGAAAAAGAAGCGGTACTTGGCGCCAATGTGGTATTGACCAAGTCTACCAAGATTATTGACGTCAGTGGTCCAGAACCCATTGAATACAAGGGCAGGGTCCCTGCTAGGTCTGTAGTCATTCCTGGTACTTATGCCAAACAATTCCCTGCAGGTGAATACCATGTAAACTGTGCTTTGATTATTGGAACCCGCAAACCCAGCACTGATTTAAAAACCAGTTTGAACGATGCGCTTAGAGAATTCAATGTGAGCGTATAGTTATCACTTAAATAGGTTTAATGCCGAATAGCAGAAAAGATACAGCATACCAACTCACAGTCTCAGGATTTCTGATCACATTGTTGGGTGCTGTATTTTTTTCTACAAAGGCCATTTTTGTAAAATTGGCTTTTAAGGATACAGGTGTAGATGCCATTACCTTACTCAGTTTGCGCATGCTATTCTCCCTACCCTTCTATCTAGTAGCTGCTTGGTTGGGTGCTAAAAAAGAAGCCATCAAACCCTTGACCAAGAGAGATTGGTTTTATGTCTGTCTCTTAGGCATTTTTGGATACCATTTGAGTAGTTTATTTGATTTTATTGGTCTACAATATGTATCTGCAGGTTTAGAAAGACTCATCTTATTTCTCTACCCTACTTTCTCTGTACTGATCAATACCTACTTTTTTAAAACCAAGTTAAATCGCACACAAATCATTGCCTTGCTCTTAACTTATCTAGGTATTGGAATTGCGTATTTTGGAGAACTTAAAATTGACAGTAGCAATCCGGGTTTCTTTTTTGGTTCATTGATGATTTTTCTTTGTGCGGTTACTTATTCATTTTACTTAGTAGGAACGGGAAGAATGGTAGCCAAAGTTGGTGCAACTAGATATACTGCTTATGCCATGCTATCGGCCACTGCCGGCATTTTCTTACAGTTCTTAGTTACCCGTAATATATCCTCCGTTCCATGGAGTCCTACCCTATTTTGGTATGGCTTGGTTTTGGCCTTGGTTGCCACCGTACTCCCCTCTTTTATGATGAGTAATGGCATGAAAAGGATTGGAAGTAATAATGTTTCAATCATTACCAGTATTGGGCCTGTATCCACGATTATTCAGGCCCATTTCTTTTTGGGTGAGTCCATTTTACCTACACAGGTATTTGGGACCATTTTGGTCATTATAGGGGTATTACTAATTGGCTGGCAGTCCAAAAATACCGTAACAACCCCTGCTTAACCATCGGTTAAACATTGGCTCCATTCCATTTACCGAGGGTTTACCCCCACTTACCGAGACTATGCTACTAACAGCCTAAAGCCCCTTTTTGTGCCTAAAAGCCCGCCATAGATTTGTGTAACAAAACCAAAACAAATGGACAACAATCAAAACCCAAACAGACAAAACAACGGTAGTAATGTAATAGGCGGACTAATTCTAATAGGAATTGGTGTAACCTTAGTAATGCGTAAAATGGATTTCCCATTTCCTGACTGGTTATTTACTTGGCCAATGATCCTGATCCTTGTAGGATTTTATTCAGGTGTAAAACATAATTTCAAAAACAATTCTTGGATTATTTTAAGTGGTATTGGTGTATTTTTTCTTTTAGATAAATTTATCCCTGGCCTCACTTTAGCTCCATTCTTTTGGCCCATCATCATCATTGCAGCGGGTATTCTTTTTATCCTAAGACCTTCTGGAATGAGAGATAACAACTGGGGATTTAAAAAAGGAAATATGCCTCAAGGTAATTGGCAGGCATATGGTAGCAGTAAGGGCACAGATAATAATGATTTCTTAAATATTCAATCAGTATTTAGTGGTGTACAAAGAAGCGTTTTATCCAAAAATTTTCAAGGTGGCAGGGTCTCTTGTGTATTCGGAGGTGCAGAAATTGATTTAACACAAGCCGATATTAATGGAAGGGTTGACTTAAGACTTGAAGCTGTATTTGGCGGAATCAAATTAATAGTACCCGCACATTGGCAAGTGATTAATGAAATAGACGGAATTTTCCACGGGGTGGATGACAAAAGAAGGGCCCCAGCAGGAGCATATAACGATGTAAGCAAAACACTAGTACTAAAAGGTTCTGCTGTATTTGGTGGTATTGAAATCAAAAGTTACTAATTCCTATAACGGACCAATTGCTCGACTGCAATTGGTCCGTTTGGGCTTGGATAAGAGGATAAAATAACTTTACTTTATTGCAGCTCATAAAGCACTCAACAGCACTTGACCTTGAATAATCCTACAACCAAACAACAAGTATCCTTTTTCTTTGCCAGCAGTTTTGTGGCAGGATGGATACTTTTTTCTTATCTACAATTCAAGACCTTGAGCAATTTTGGTGTGGATTGGTATTCGGCTTCCATTGATGCAGGAATTAGTTATTTGTGTTTAGCAGGAGCTGGTTTAATTGTAATCAACAATATGAGGTATTATTTACCAGGAAAAGAAAAGTATTGGTATGTAGTAGTATTAAGCTTGGGACTTAGTGCAGTTTGGTTAGTGGTTGTTAGGGGAATCCTATGGTTGTTCTTACACGAGAATACAACTTATATGCAAATGCTTTCTCAAAGCATGTATATCAGATTTTCTTTGTCTTTCTTGATTATAGGCTGCATTACTATGGTGAGCCTGCTTTGGTTCACTCAACAAAATGATACAGAAGCACAAGAAAAAAAGGTTGAACTGGAACAATTGGCCAAAGATGCTGAACTTTTCAAACTAAGGCAACAATTGCAACCTCATTTTTTATTCAATAGTTTAAATAGTATTTCAGCTTTAGCAGGTTCTCAACCGGAAAAAGCCAGACATATGATTCAACAATTGTCTGATTTTTTAAGAGGTACTTTAAAAAAAGAAGACCAGCAATCTGTTCCACTTCAGGAAGAAATGGCTTATTTGGAATTATACCTTGATATTGAAAAAGTGCGATTTGGACATAGGCTAGAAACCCATATTGAAATCAGTGAAGCAGCCCAACTAGCTCTAATACCGCCCATGATCCTTCAACCCTTGGTAGAAAACGCCATTAAATTTGGTCTTTATGATACCATTGATGCCGTAACTATTTCTATTCAAGCAAGTATTGAGAACCAAGATTTAGTAGTATGCGTTTCAAATCCTTTTGATGAAAACAGTCTTCCATCTGGAAAAGGAACCGGATTTGGATTATCCTATATTCAAAGAAGGCTATACTTGTTATTTGGTAGAACTGGTTTATTAAATAGCAATAGCAAAGACCAGTTATTTACGGCTACACTAACCATACCTCAAACCCATATTTAAGACCAAAACAAGCGCTCATGAAAATAATTATAATAGATGATGAACCATTGGCTAGAGGCTTGGTAGAAGAATATTTGAGTTCTTTTTCAGAACTAACACTGGTACAGTCCTGTGGGGATGGATTTGAAGGACTAAAAGCCATACAAGCACACAAACCAGACCTCATATTTTTAGACGTACAAATGCCAAAGATTAATGGATTTGAATTACTGGAATTATTAGAAAACCCTCCGGCTGTTATTTTCACTACCGCTTTTGAAGCCTATGCCATACAAGCTTTTGAAGCCCATGCCATAGATTATTTATTAAAACCATTTGGCCGGGAAAGATTTGAAAAAGCAGTTAAAAAATGGATAGATCAGCAACAAACCCCACCTAATACCAAGGCCTTATTAGAAACGGTAGCGGCGGGTACTGGACAACAAAATAGAATTGTACTCAAAGAAAATAATAAGATTAAAATTATTCCAACAAAGCAGGTATTGTTTTTAGAATCTGCCGATGACTATGTGAAAATTCATACAGCAGAAGGGGCTTATTTAAAGAATAAAACCATGTCTGAGTTTGAAAAATTGTTAGAAGGTCAAGACTTTGTACGCATACACCGTTCTTATTTGGTGCAAGTATCTTTAATCACCCGTTTGGAGCCTTACGAAAAAGATAGCCAACTGGCCATATTGAGTACGGGACAAAGATTACCGGTTAGCAAATCGGGCTATGCCAAACTAAAATTGGCATTGGGATTGTAAAACCTGACTCATATCATAGGAATTGGCAGGGATTAGGTCTAATATGCAGTCTGAATAGTACAGCTTCTTATGCAAGATCCCAATCCAATTACCGGACTCACCCAAGCCCAAGTTGCCGCTTCCAGAACTGCTCATGGCAGCAATACCCTAGCATTTAAAAAAGAAAATGGTTTTTGGGAGGCTTTGAAAACACTTGCTAAAGAACCCATGGTGGTTTTATTGTTGGCTGCGTCTGTTTTATATTTTATCAGTGGCAAAACGGGGGATGGTATTTTTTTAGGCTGTGCAATTGTGCTTGTAGCCGCTATTTCTCTTTACCAAGATTCTAGAAGCAGGAACGCCTTAGAAAAATTAAAAAACTTTACAGAACCAAGGGCCAAGGTTGTCAGGGATGGTCAAACCATTGAGATTAATACCGATGAATTAGTCATTGATGATTGTATGGTCATTGAAGAAGGAAGTAGTATTCCTGCTGATGGATATATTATGCAATCCAATGACTTTTCTGTAAATGAATCAATTTTAACCGGAGAATCCTTTGCTGTTTTTAAAGACGCTGCTAAAGAAGATAAATTGGTTTTTGGAGGCACCCAAGTAGCCAGTGGATTAGCCATTGCAAAAATTACTGCTATTGGGAATGAAACAAAATTGGGTAAGATTGGAAAGAGCTTAGAATCCATACAAGAAGAGAAGACTCCTCTGGAAAAACAGATAGCCAATTTTGTCCAAAAAATGGTGATGGCAGGCGCCGTTATTTTTGGCATTGTTTGGTTCATCAATTATACCCATTCAAAAGACGTGTTAGATAGCTTGCTTAAAGCGCTGACCCTGGCCATGAGTATATTGCCAGAAGAAATTCCAGTTGCTTTTACCACATTTATGGCATTGGGCGCTTGGCGTTTAATGCAAATGGGCATTATTGTCAAACAAATGAAAACAGTAGAAACCTTGGGTTCTGCAACTGTTATTTGTACTGACAAAACAGGTACCATTACCCAAAACAAAATGAGTTTGGCTGGCTTATATTGTTTGAAAGAAGCACAAACATATTTGGGCGAAAACGAAATTGGGGAAAATGGCAAGGACCTTATTAGAACTGCCATGTGGGCAAGCGAACCCATTCCATTTGACCCAATGGAAATTGCTTTGCACCAGCGGTATCAGGAGCTATACCCAACTGATGAGCGTTTGGAATATCGCATGAAGCACGAGTACCCTTTAGAAGGCAAGCCTCCAATGATGACCCATATTTTTGAAAACAAAAATGGGGATAGAATGATTGCAGCCAAGGGAGCACCAGAAGCAATTATTGCCGTATCAAATTTGCAAGAAGCTGAAAAAGCTAAGATAGAACAAGCCATCTTGAATTTTACCAAAGAGGGTTACCGTGTATTGGGAGTTGCTCAATCCAATTTTGCAGAAGAAAAATTTCCAGAAAAGCAACAAGCCCTTCCCTTTGTTTTTATTGGCTTGGTAGCTTTTTATGACCCTCCTAAGAAAAATATTGCTACTACACTTACACATTTTTATAAAGCAGGCATTCATGTAAAAATTGTAACAGGAGATAATGCTGCTACCACTTTGTCCATTGCCAAACAAATTGGATTCAAAGGCGCTGACCAAGAAATTAGTGGGGATGAATTAATGAAATTAACAGACGAAGTTTTAGAAAAACAAGTACTGAAAACCCAAGTCTTTACGCGCATGTTTCCAGAAGCCAAACTTCGCATCATCAATGCTTTAAAAGCAAGTGGCCAAATTGTTGCCATGACTGGCGATGGCGTAAATGATGGTCCCGCGCTAAAAGCAGCACATATTGGCATTGCCATGGGCAAGAAGGGTACAGAAATTGCCAAACAAGCGGCATCACTCATTTTAGTGGAGGATGATCTTGGTAAGATGGTAGATGCTATTGCCATGGGAAGGCGTATTTATACGAATTTAAAAAAAGCCATTCAATACATTATTTCTATTCACATTCCCATAGTGCTCACCGTATTTTTACCATTGGCACTAGGTTGGATTTATCCTAATATTTTCTCTCCCGTACATATCATTTTCTTAGAACTAATCATGGGGCCAACCTGTTCCATCATTTATGAAAATGAACCCATGGAACAACATAGTATGTCTGAAATGCCAAGAGAAATGAGTAATACTTTCTTTAATTGGAAGGAGCTCACAACAAGTATTATTCAAGGGCTCATGATTACCGCCGGGTGTATGTTTACTTATTTGTGGGCTGTAAAAAATGGCGCAGATGAACCAAGCACCAGAACCATGGTTTTCTTAAGTTTAATTAGTGCTAATATTTTTCTAACACTTGTAAACAGGTCATTTTATTATTCCATATTCACAACACTTGGCTTCAAAAACAACTTGGTTATTTGGATTATTGGCATCACCATCGCAATAACAATTTCACTAATATACATTCCCGTTTTTAGTCAGTTTTTTGAATTCCAAGTGTTAGATATAACTCAAACACTAGTAGCAGGATTAGTAGGCTTTATTGCTGTTATTTGGTTTGAACTTGTCAAGTGGTATCAACGTTTAAACAATCAAAATATTCAGACCAAAGCTTAATTTCAAACGTTTTCGGGGTATAAATCGCAAGTGAAACGTAGGTTAAAAATATGACCTTTAACAAAATTTCTTGTCATGCGATATTTTTTTTCAAAAGCTGGAATCCTGACTTTATTGTTGATGATATGCCAATATTTATCTGCTCAAAAAAGTATTATTAGCACTTCTCCTGATCATCAAATTTCACTGAGTATTTCACTTGATGCAAAAGGGCAAATTACTTATAGTAGTCATTTTCAAGGTAAGTCAATTATTGCTCCCTCTAGTTTGGGATTTGACTTGGCCAAACCTGCTATTCATTTAAACCGTTTTCAAATACTTACTGTAGATAGCAGTCTTACAGATAATACTTGGACACCTATTTGGGGAGAACAATCACTGATTAGAAATCATTATCGTGAAATAAAAATGGGATTAAAAGATCTTGGCAAATCCGGCATTTTGATTAACCTAATTTTCCGTGTATTTGATGATGGGATTGGTTTTAGATATGAATTCCCAAAACAGGATGGGCTAAACTATTTTGTTGTTGCAGATGAAAACACCCATTTTAATTTAACTGGCAATCATGATGCATTTTGGATTCCAGGAGACTATGATAGTAATGAATATGCTTATACCAAGAGCAAATTATCAGAAATAGACGCATTAGCAGTAGCAAAAAAAGAAAAAGATATTGCTGTTACTAGTTTAATTGGGGCTACTGCCGTTCAAACACCCTTGATGTTAAAAACAAACACCGGAATTTATTTGAATATTCACGAAGCCGCATTGATCAATTATCCTGCTATGAACTTGGTATTGGATAAATCTAATCTGCAGTTTAGGTCTCAGTTGGTTCCAGATGCATTAGGCAATAAAGCCTATCTACAAACCCCATTTCAAACACCTTGGAGAACTATTATTGTAAGCAATAAAGCCACCAATATTCTTGCCTCAAAACTGATTCTCAATTTGAATGACCCAAGCAAAATTCAAGACCCAAGCTGGATCAAACCACAAAAATTTGTAGGCATGTGGTGGGAAATGCATACAGGAAAAGCCACTTGGCAAAAAGAAGGTGGAAAACATGGTGCTACCACAGAAAGGGTAAAAACCTATATAGACTTTGCTGCAGCAAATGGGTTTGATGGTGTATTGGTAGAAGGCTGGAATGTGGGATGGGAAGATTGGTTTGGAAATTGGAAAGAGAATGTCTTTGATTTTGTAACTCCTTACTCAGACTATGATGTAGATGCATTAACCAAATATGCACAATCAAAAAATGTTCGCATTATCATGCATCATGAAACCTCTGGTTCTGCAACCAATTATGAACGCTATATGGACACTGCCTATAGGTTTATGGTGAATCATGGTATGAATACCGTAAAAACGGGCTATGTAGGAAAAATAATACCAAGAGCTGAACATCATGATGGGCAATGGATGGTCAATCACTATTTAAGGGCTGCTGAAAAAACTGCTTCCTATAAAATCATGATTGATGCACACGAACCTGTGCATCCCACTGGCCTGCACCGTACTTATCCCAATTGGATGGCCAATGAAGCAGCAAGAGGCATGGAATTCAATAACGCACCTACCTTAGGCATGTCACCAGACCATACCACCATTTTACCCTTTACACGTCTAATGGGAGGACCAATGGACTTTACACCGGGATTCTTTCATTTACAATTGAATCAGTTTGTACCTGAGAGAAAAACCAAGATTAGGACAACTTTATGCAAACAATTGGCACTTTATGTTACCATTTATAGTCCCTTGCAAATGGTGTCAGACCTACCAGAAAATTACCTTCAACATCCAGATGCTTTTCAATTTATCAAAGATGTAGCTGTTGACTGGGATAACTCAAAAATTCTAGATGCGGAACCCGGCGACTATATTAGTATTGCAAGAAAAGCAAAAGGAACTAATAATTGGTTTTTGGGGGCAATCACAGATGAAAATAGTCGTATCATAGATCTAAAGTTGGACTTTCTTGATACCAATAGTACTTATCTAGCAACAATTTATCGTGACTCTGAAAATGCTGATTGGGATAAGAATCCAGAAGCCTATACCATTGAAGAAAAATTGGTCAAACAAAATGATTTACTAAAAGTCTATTTGGCCAAAAGTGGAGGAGTAGCCATTAGTTTTAAAAAGAAATAAAATCTGTTGTAGAATTGAAAAATGACGAAATTCTTGCACTTATTGCAGATTATGGCATGAACCATTTTTAAGGAGCACCCTATTTTTGTGATGTATAAGTTTAGGGGCTTATATCTAAATAATCTGGCCGTGTTTCTACACTGGCCATTTTTTTTGCCCTAACCACAAAAAATCTACCCAATTGGATGACCTTATTTTTAGATAATATGATGTTGAACAATTTGTATGTACACAAAATTGGGTATAATCAAAATGATTATAATTACAAATAATAGGTGAATTCTTAACCTTAAAAAAGCTAAAGTGCTGTTGCTTGTTTATAGAGGGGCTAAAAAACAATAAGTATTCCAAAATTAGAGGAATACTTATTGGTAGACCGGGGGGAGATGATAACAAATCTATATATCAAAATGGAGAGAATTTGTCACTTTACAACCTAAAAACAACAAAAAATCGTCAGAATACGCCTCTTTTCTTATTTTTTGGTGTATTGTAAGGGACTAGTACCATATTTTTCTTTAAAACATTTACAGAAATAGGATACAGAATTAAATCCAAGTATATAGGCAATGTCTTTAACTGAACCCATATTTTGCCTAAGCATAATTTCCGCTTTGGCCAATTTATAGGACAACATGAATTTGCGAGGGCTTTTACCATAGATTTTTTTCATCCAACGTTCTAAAGTTGAAACACTCATCAGCATTTTACTGGCAATCTCCTCTACACTAATATTGGCATTATCAGAAAAGTCTTCCATTATGGCAGAAATCTGCTTTTTAAAACTATTTACTGGAGAATCTGCCTGATAATTCAAATTATTCAATTCGCTGCTTTTTTCTAAAGTTGCCTGTTTTTGTTTGTGCACAGCTACCTGGTTCCTAATCTTCAAAAACAGGTTATTAGATTTAAATGGCTTTACTATATAATCGTTAGCACCTAATTCAAGCCCCTCTGTAATTTTGTCTTCACTATTAATTGCACTCATCAGAATCACAGGAATAGCTGCAAGTGCTTCATTATTTTTTAACAACCTAAGAATAGAAAATCCATCTAAAGGAAAAGGCAACATAATATCTAATAAAATTAGATCCGGAATCTTAACCTCAAGGTACTCTATTAACTTAGATCCATTTTCTAAGGCAGTAATACCAAATTCATTTCCTAACAATTCTACCAATGCTTCCCGTAACTGTTCATTGTCTTCAACAATACAAACCGTAGGTTTCATAGCAATCTTATTTATTTGCTGTTTTTAATTCAAATACCACTTTAACTTGACCATTTAATTCCGAATGAAAACTTATATTTCCACCCATTTTAGTAGCTAGTTCATAAACAAATGAAAGGCCTATTTCCAATTGTTCTGTATCCATTTTTTGCAAGAACCCTGATGCAACTTTTGAGTTTAATTCCAGTACATTAATTGTTTTACATTCATTTAAAATGGAAAGTTTGAATAATCCATTTTCATTTTTTACATCTACAAATACTGCTGTTCCTTTTGGGGAAAATTTAAACGCATTATCTAATAGTTCAAAAAAAAGGCACCCAATTTCATCTGGGAACTGTAAAGCTTCCGATAATTCTATACTAGCATTAAGATCATCCAATCGCTGGTAAAACATAGCCCTTGTACTTGCCACTTTTAAAAAGGTTTCACCAGCCATCTCCAGTCTTGAAAGCTCTGGAATAGTTTGTGATACGCCTGCTTTAGGAGTTAGGGTTAGTGAATAGAAATCCTTCAACCTTCTAAAAGAGTCCTGCATGGTATCATTACAATGCTTTAGGTACTTGATGTATTGTAATAATTTTTGGTCTTTTTTTTCTTCTGATTCCTTTATTAAAATATCCGTTAAATATCGCACATCTTTCATGGGTCTGCCCATATGCATATTTAACAAGGAAAGAAAATTTGCATTAAATGTCTCCATCTTTTTAAGCTTATCAACCATGAGACCAAATTTTCCAATCCTAGTTTGTATGGTGCAAAGTAAGTCTTTGAATTTGTAGGGCTTAAATACATAATCATCTGCTCCTAAATTCATTACCACTCTAAGGTCTTCGTATTGTGCTTTGGCGGTTAAAATGATAAAAGGAACTGTTGCCAATTCTGTCATTTTAATGGCTTTGAGTACCTCTACCCCATCCATAACTGGCATCATCATATCACAAACAATCAAATCTGGTTTTTCTATCATGGCCATTTGCATCCCAATCATGCCATTTTCTGCCACAACCACTTGATAATGGCTGTATTCCAGAAATTCCTGCAAGGATTCTCTAATTTGAACATCGTCTTCAATCACCAGTATTTTCTCCTGCATGTTTAATCCAAATTATAGGGTAAATCCAAACTTATTTTTGTGTACTTACCAATTTCACTGTCTATATGCAGTGTTCCTTTGTGTTGTTCTATAAAATATTTAACCACTACCAATCCTAAACCTGTTCCCTCTATTTTATCTACATTAGTTCCACGGGAAAACGGTTGAAACAATTTTTTCTGATCTTCTGCACTAATGCCAATTCCTTGGTCTTCTACTATTATTTGACATTTCTTTTTCGTAAAGCGAATGCATAGAGTTGGGGCAGGTTTGCCTTCAGAATATTTGAAAGCATTACTTAGCAAATTGTTGACAATATGAAACATCATCCTCTTATCAAAATGAATGTCTACTGGTAAGCCTACCGCCATAAACTCAATGCTTCTATTGTCTTTCCAGGGTTGGAAATGTTCTTTTACCAGATTCTCTAGAAAATTAACTATTGACAATTCCTCAATGTGTAACTGAAATTTGCCTGACTCAACCTTGCTCACAAATAAAAACTCATTGAGCAAGTTGGTCATTCCATCAATTTGATGCATGACTGTATTGGTATAACGCTCAATTCCAGAAACCCTAAAATGCTGCAATCGCATCATTAGTAATTCTGTATTGGATAAAATCACAGATAGGGGGGTTCGCAATTCATGCGATACCATATTCATGAAATTGGTTTTCAATTCATTTAAATATTTTTCCCTAGACAAGTTTTTCTTGAACTCCTCTTCTATCCTTATCTGTTCAGTAATATCAGTGAAAAAGACAATAATTCTAGGTGATTTCCAATCCTTTTGAATGAATTTGGCAAATTGGTATTTCAAATTCACTTTATCACCATGCTTGGTATTTATGGTCAATGCTCTACTGCCTACCATATGCTTTTCATGCTTAAAATAAAACTTAATAGCAGTTAAAAAAGCCTTTTTTCCAACGGAGATGATATTCTCCAAATTCAAAAACCCAATTTCAGGTAAGCCATGTCCTGTTACACTAGTCCATTTAGAATTAACAAAATGAATATTACAATCCGCGTCTAAAGTCAAGACCAACTCATTACTATGCTCAATCATAGAAAGAAACAAAGCATGGCTTTGTGCTAATTCAATTTCAGATTGGCGCATTCTAGTGATATCAATACCATAGCCAATCATACTGACAAATTTGTCATCCTCAAATACAGGATAAAATTTTCTCAGGGAATGATTATCTCCATGAACGTCAGAGTGATATACTTCTTCTATTTCAACGCTTTTCCTGGTTTCAAATGCCTGATTGAATGCGGCTCTTCGTCTTAAAGCAAACTCTTCTGGTAACTGTTTGAAAGTTGCATATTCAAAATCGTCTTTCCCAATAATCCACTTACTCATTTCTGTGGATTTAACTCCTACTTTATTGACAAATTCATATTGATGTTCCTTGTTAAAAATGGCAATATCAGCTGGAATATTATTTAAGAGGTTTTCGAAAAAGTTTTTTTGACCTGTCATGGCATCCAAAGAAGTGACCAGCGAAGACACATTCTTATACACCCATAAATGCCCCTTTGTTTCTTCAGTATTAAAAAACTGATAATCGCGTAAAATGGATAATCCATCAGCAAAAGACAATTGTTCGTCTTTTACATTTTCTGCTTGTTCATAGATTTTTGCAATTCGATTAACAAATTGTTCCGGATCTTTAAAATACTGTTTGCTTTCTTGGGCA
>CALRXZ020000064.1:0-20415 GCA_943372255.1 Chitinophaga pinensis | reverse complement strand
TTAACGCCAACAAAACCATTATAACTAAGCGTCATTTTTCCTTGACGACCACTTTTGGTAGTAATAACAATGACACCATTTGCACCTCTTGCTCCGTAGATGGCAGTTGCAGCCGCGTCTTTTAAAACGTCAATGGTTTGAATATTTTGAGGAGCTAGTGCTGACAATCCATTTTCTACCTGAACCCCATCTACAATGTATAAAGGTGAGTTATCACCAGTAATAGACATGCCACCACGAATCCTAACTCGAACATCTGCATCTGGAGAACCTTCTGCAGTAGAAGCAGTAACCCCAGCCAAACGTCCATTTAAAGCTTCAGCAGCGGAGTTGACAGGAATGTCTTTCAAGTCTTTGGCACTAACACTAGAAACAGAAGCCAGTAGGTTTTTCCTTTTGATGGTTTGGTAGCCAATGACAACTACTTCTTCAGAAACTGCATTTTCTTGCAGCAAACTCAAATTGATTTCTGTACGATTATTGACCGATTCTTGTTTTCCAACATAACCTACATAGCTAAAAACTAGGGTAGCATTACCGGGTACTGAAATACTGAATTTGCCCTCTTTGTCAGTCAAAGTCATTTTTGTAGCACCTTTTTGAGAGATGGTTACGCCCTCTAAAGGTTGATTATTAGTACCTAATACTTTGCCCGTTACAGGTTTGGGTGAATTTTGGGCCATCAGACTTGTCTGAAACAATGAAATTCCCATTAACAGCAAAAGACCCATCAATAGTTGACTTTGAATGGCTTTGATTTTGGGTAACCTACAATTGAAAACATTGGTTTTTAAATCTGGAAGCTCCATAGAGGAATGACTTCCACAACCGAGATTCGGATGCAATAAGAACATGGCAAGCAGTTTAATAAAAAAATCGTTTTTGAGACTTGGTCATTAATTGGTTTTCCAAGAGAAAAATCAATCAAAATTATACCCAATGCTACGCTTATATAGACAACGCAAAATGGGATTTTGATTTTTTTTCTACGCAAACGTTCCCGGTAACGTTGGAATTCAATCTATTTGTTCTCAGGCCTAGTCAAACTGTCTTTTTTCTTAGTGATTTGACTATTTTTAAAGACTAACCAATGCGATTGCCATGTCACTGACCAAACCTCGTTTGAGCTTCTCCCAGATTATCAATATGAATGTGGGATTCTTTGGTATTCAATACAGTTTTGGACTTCAACAAAGTGCTGTAAACCCTATCTACGATTTTCTGGGTGCAAGTCCCGATCAAATTCCCTTATTGAACCTTGCAGGTCCCATGACAGGGCTACTGATCCAACCCATTATTGGGGCCATGAGTGACAAAACCTGGCACCCAAAATACGGAAGAAGAAAGCCCTATTTTTTTATTGGAGCTTTATTTTGTAGCCTTTGCTTATTCATTTATCCTTTTAGTAGCACACTATGGATGGCTGGTGGATTACTTTGGGTGCTAGATGCAGCCAATAATACTGCCATGGAACCCTACAGAGCTTTTATTGCTGATAAACTGCCTGCAGACCAACAACCAACCGGTTTTCTTACACAAAGTTTTTTTACAGGCTTGGGAATTACTTTGGCCAATCTTTCCTTATTTGCTTTTCAAAAAATTGATTTTCTAAAACAATCCCATGGTCAGATTCCTTATTGGGTATTTGGATCATTTTTTTTAGGTTCTATTTGTTCTATCAGCTCTGTTTTGTGGTCCATTTCAAAGACCCCAGAAATTCCACCTACGGAAGCCGAATTGCAAACACTTAAAGCAGAAAAGCGATCAATATTTACGCCATTTATAGAAATTTTTAGCGCCATCAAGGATATGCCCAAAGTCATGTGGCAATTGGCCTTGGTCTATCTCTTTCAATGGTATGCCTTGTTTTGTTATTGGCAAAACGCTTCTAAAAGCATTGCTCAATCCGTTTGGAAAACCTCTCCCACCAAGGACGCCAAATTATATGAAGAGGCTGTAGGATGGGCCGGTTTGGTAAATGGATGGTACAATATTGTCACTTTTCTATCTGCATTTGCATTGGTGGGATTGGCTAAAAAATACAGTCCCAAACACGTTCATATTGCTTGTTTATTAATGGCTGGATTGGGACTATTAGCTTTCCCACATATTGAAAACCAATACTTACTTTTTGTTCCCATGACTGGATTTGGTATTGCTTGGGCAAGTATGATGGGTGTTCCTTATCTGATGGTTGTTCAAGACATACCAAAAGAAAGATATGGTGTTTATATGGGCATTATCAATATGATGATAGTAATCCCCATGATTTTACAGACCACCACTTTTGGATGGGTATTGAACCATGTATTGGACAATGATCCTGGCAAGGCCATAAGCTTTGGTGGTATTTTATTATTAATAGCCTGTGTGGCCACATTGCGTATTAAAAAAGTAATACCAGCTGATGAAGATATGTCTATCAGTAGTGGAGGCGCTCACTAATCAAAATAAAAACATGAAAATACTTTGTATAGGAGAAGCTTTGATTGACATGATTTGTACAGATAAGGGAAGCAGCTTGTCAAAGGGTCAAAACTTTTTAAAAAAACCAGGTGGTGCTCCTACTAATGTGGCAGCAGCAGTAGCTGCTTTAGGTGGTCAAGTAGAACTATCTGCCAAAGTAGGAAATGATCCCTTTGGAAAACAATTGGTTCAAGTCATGGAAGACTTTGGCGTATCTACCAAATACCTATTACTAGATAATAACCATTTTACCACTTTCGCATTTGTATCACTGATGGAAGATGGAGAAAGGGATTTTGTTTTTAATCGCGGAGCTGATGGATTATTGTCAGTTGCAGATGTTGAAGCTATTGACCTATCAGACATTTCTATTATTCATTTTGGCTCTGCAACTGCTTTCTTACCAGGACCATTGCAAGAAGCTTATTTGAGGTTATTAGAAAAAGCACATAACCAATCCATCTTTATCAGTTTTGACCCTAATTATAGGCATTTGCTATTCAAAGACAATACTGCTTCTTTTGTGAAACAGTCATGGAACTTATTGAACCAGTGTCATTATTTTAAAGTTAGTGATGAAGAAGCCATCTTGATTACAGGTACTGAAAATCTAGATGCAGCGGTAGACGCATTATTGAAAAACACTCAAGCTATTTTTACTATTACACTAGGTAAGGAAGGCACATTGCTTGGTTTTAAAGGTAGCACTTGCATTATACCTAGTATCCCTGTTAATCCTGTAGATACTACAGGAGCCGGTGATGCATTTGTTGGGGCATTGTTATATCAATTATCCAACTTATCCCTATCTCAAATTCTGGATTTGGATTTGAGCAATTGGCAAAAAATGGTTGCCAACGCCAACAAAGCTGGGGCTAGAACCTGCGAATGGCTAGGCGCTATGGAAGCATTTAAACATTTAAACAATCAAATATTCGAATAAATTTTTTGAACGTGTACAACTATCAATTGCATCAACAAATCTCTCTTTCTGTATTGCAGCACCATTTAGATATTGCTGGCAAAGACAATTTGTTTTATAGCAGATTTATTGCCAATGCGCAAGAGATTGCCCATCTATATCAAGGTCTTTATCAAAACCATCCAAAAGGAAAGGAGGAATTTGCCAATTTATTGGAAACCATTGCCAGAGCTTATGCCAACAGAAGCAATGCATTGAAGCAAAAAGACGAAGAAAAGGAAGAATTGGGCAATTGGTTTTTAAGTAACCAATTAGCAGGCATGAGTTTGTATGTTGATAGATTTTGTGGTAGCCTAAAAAACTTGTCTTCCAAACTTTCTTATTTTGAAGAGTTGGGCGTAAACTATTTACACCTGATGCCCATTTTTGAAAGTCCAGAAGGTGAAAGTGATGGTGGTTATGCAGTTTCCAATTTTAGAGCGGTTGATCCAAGATTTGGTAGTTTAGAAGATCTGAAAGCAGTTCAAACTGCAATGGAAACAAAAGGCATGTATTTAATGATTGATATAGTACTCAATCATACTTCTTATAGACACCAATGGGCAGAGAAAGCAAAAGCAGGAGACAAACGTTATCAGGATTATTTCTACATGTATGATGACAGGTCTATTCCCAATCAGTATGAAGAGCATATGCCTGAGATTTTTCCAGAATCAGCCCCAGGTAGTTTCTCTTATGTTCCCGAATGTGATAATTGGGTGATGAGTGTGTTCCACAATTACCAGTGGGATTTGAATTATACCAATCCAGAAGTATTGGTCACCATGATGGATACCATTTTTTACTATGCCAATCTGGGGGTAGACGTTTTAAGAATTGATGCCCCAGCTTTTATCTGGAAACAAATGGGTACCAGTTGTCAGAATTTGCCCGAAGCGCATAATTTATTAAGACTAATTAAACTCTGTGTTCAGGTAGCAGCACCAGGAATGGCACTATTAGGAGAAGCCATTGTTGCACCAGCAGAAATCATGAAATACTTTGGCACGGATAGATTTGTTGCTAAAGAATGTGACTTTGCCTATAATGCCACTCAAATGGCTTTGCAATGGGATGCATTAGCCACTGGCGATACTAGGGTCATGTTAGCAGCACAGCATGAAATTTTGCAAAAACCTTATGGTTGTTCATGGATCACTTACACGCGTTGTCACGATGATATTGGACTGGGATATGACGATAGTATGATTAGAGCAGCAGGTTTTAATGCCTATGAACACAGAAAATTCTTGAAAGAATATTATTCAGGCGCCCTACCCTATTCTCCAGCCTCCGGAGCTTTATTTTCTGTTAATCCCAAAACACAGGATGCAAGAATTAGTGGTTCATTAGCATCGCTTTGCGGACTGGAAAAAGCCATTAACCGCAATGACGCCAATGCTATTGAAACTGCTTTGCAAAAAATCACTTTAATGCAAGCGCAAAGCATGTTTATTGGCGGACTCCCCATTTTGTTTTATGGCGATGAACTGGGAACCGTTAATGACTATGGCTATTTAAATGACCCTGGAAAAAGTTATGATAATCGATGGATGCATAGACCCATTATTGATTGGAACAGGGTAGAAAAAATAAAAGAGCCAGATACCATTGAGGCAAAAGTTTTCAGCGCCACAAAAAAAATGATTCAGATTAGAAAAAACAATCCAGTTTTTTCTGATACCAAAAATCTAACTTGGTTAACCCCATACAATATTCATGTAGCCGGATTTATCCGTTCTAATGAGGAACAACAATTTTATTGTTTGTTCAATTTTAGTGGACAAGCCGCCTATCTTACTTGGTACGCATTCAAAAATCACGGCAAGAGAGGCAACAAGTTATTTGACCATTTGTCTGAAACCATGCATGAAATAGGAAATGATCATGAATATTTAATTACTCCAGCTTATGGTTGCTGCATTATGGAACTGGTATAATTAAGAAAAAGAATTTTTCTCTTTCTTGACTACTTGATGAAAAAGTTCAGAAATAATTTTCTGCACAATAGAAAATAACATGGCTGTAGACCACCCAAAAAGCAGAATTCCACTCATTGCCTCAAACCCACTCATGATTCTCCATTGTGGCTCCAATACTATATCACCGTAGCCCAAAGTAGCATACGTGACCATGGAAAAGTAAATAGCTTCTTCAAAGTTGGCCAACTGTCTTATTTCAGGACTGATCAAAAAGGCTGCAGCCCAGATTAAAATTTCTAAAAAATGCAGCAGCATTAATAACAGCGCGGTAAAGGATAAAACCTGAAAAGCGGCTTTGAACCCAATTTTTCTAGGTGCCTGATGTTGTTTTTTATACAGGATTAATACCAAATAGGTATTTCCCAAACCATGGATTGCTATGGAAGCTAAAATGATTCCAACACTAAATAGAACAGGTAAAAACATATGGTAGTTTATGGGTTAAATATAACAAAAAAGGATGCCTCATGATGGCATCCTTTTTTGTTAACTAACTCATTTTATTTCTTTAATCCGCTCCATCAACTTTAGCACGAGCTATGGCAAAATCACCTACTTTTTTGCCAGTTGTCAAACCAACTTCACAATCGCTCCTATAGTGGATACCACCATATATCCTAGAATTGGACGCTTCTTTGGCCATGGCCTCATAAGCTGATGCACGTTCAGGAATCAAGTATCCCAATATGGTTGCTGCTGCTGCACTAAAGGTAGAATGACCAGAGATATAAGCTGGAAAATTAGGGATTCCCGTTAAGGTCTTAATAGCCGGATTTAACTGTGTTGGTCTGGGATTAAAATAAAAATACTTAGTATCCCAGCATACAATTCCAGCATCCATCAAACTCATATTAATCAATGCCATATTTCTTGCCCAGCGTACTTCACTGAAATTTTTGCTGATAAAGTCTTCTGCTGCAATAGCGTCCCAATGACCAGGTGGAGTATAAGTACCAACCCCATCTGCCCAAAAATGTACGATAGCTGTTTTTTCACGTGTAGGATTATCAACTTGATCTTTTACTTCTTGAAGTTCCTTTTTCATTTGATCACTATTCACCAATGGTGGTGGACCTGGCCTAATTGCAACGGTGGTAGCTTCATCAAACAAGAATGGTTTTACCCTGCCAAATAAAGGTAGCATGGGCGGTCTTTTGGGTAACTCTAAACTAATCCATGGTGTTTCTCCTTTTGCAATGGCATCTGTTTCAAATTTGGCCCAATCGGCTGGTGTTCCAATGGCAGCCCCTGCCCTATCTGCTCTTGCGCGAACAGTGAATTTTTGCGCAACCAATCTGCCCAAAGCTTCTCCTGCTTCAATATCGCTACGGGTATTGGTTCCTGCCATGATTCTGGCTAATTTTTGCTCGTCTGCTTTTTGTTGAATAAAGGCAATCTCACCAGGGAATAAAAGTTTCATCATTTCGGCTGTAACACCTGCCAATACTGCGTCTTCAGAAGGATAAGAAGGCAAATCAGTTTGGGGTAATTTGGCCTGAACACCAGCATCATTCTTGTATGGCGCTGCGCGATTGTAGAGCTTTTTATAATACCAAGCTGCAACTAAACCATCATACTGTGCGGCACTCACATAAGCATAAGCTCTTGCGGCATAGGGTGGATTTGCAAATGGAAATAATGGATATGCAAATGGATTGGCCGCACTTGGAAAAGGGTAAGAACCATCTGCATTTTGATATGGAGGTAAATTGTATTTGGCAACCAATTCACGCATGATTTCATTCCAACGCATAACAGCACCCGCACCCCAATAACGAATACTTTTTTCTTGATCAGCAGTCATATTTTTTTGAAATCCTTTGATTTCATTGATCTCAGCTAAATAACCGGGGGTAGTAATAGCAGCAGGGGCTGCCACCGGAAATTCTGTTGGGCCTGTTAATAAAATGGGTTTCCAATTACCGGCATCAATATCTATTTTGCTAGGTTGTAGCATAGGCGCATCTTCTGTGCGCCCTTTGATATTTTTAGTACAACCCAATGCCATCATGAAAATGGCTAGGATGCAAATAAAATGTTTTATTTCTATAGTTTTCATTAGTTGGAATTTGGTTTGTCAGAAGAATTTGGTTTTACTTTTTTAGTGAAATCTAAAATGTAGAATAATCCGCCATTAAAGGAATTAGTCTGGCCTACATTTCTTCCTGCAACAGTGAAATTTGCTCCACCTATTAGGGACAATCCTTCTATTGCAGATACATTGTATTTTAGCGCAACACCAGCAGTTGTGGCATTCATTTTATTGCTTGGAAAAGGCATATTATTTCTGGTAATATCAAATCCACCCAAAGTATTGGATTGGTTCAAAACAAATTCTGCAATGCCCAGACTGCTCCTATAGCCAATCCTAAAATTGAAACTAGCAACATTGGGCATATCCACCTCATTAGAAAGCACTAATTGATTGGTATAATAAGCTGTGCGATCTAGCGTCACATTGCTTCTCATGACATAGGTTCCAGAAACGGTGGCAAAGATTGTTCCTATCTGATAATCAACCATTCCTCTCAAAGAAAGATTGGTAGATTTCAAACCTATTGATAATGGAAGATAATCAGCCACATAATTAGACGCAGGAATAGACAATCCGCCAATCCCATACAGAGAGAGGGTTCCAGGGCCTACAGATTTTTCATATGGCATCCATTTAACCCAAAGCGATAGGTCTTGTAAACCATTCATGCTACGCAATGTTCCTGCACTTGCCTTGGTATTCACATAAGGAAGACCAAACAATAAATTCAGTTTCCCACTGATGCCATAGTTACCCATAACAGCATACATATTGTTGGATACGGTTCCAAGATTTAAATTGTCTCTTTTAAGGGTGCCCTCCCAGTAATTATTCCAACTACCGTGTTGGTACATGAGGCCGGTACAAAAATTGTTCTTGCTCATCATAATGGCATCCATATCAGTTTGGGCTGATCCCATTTGATATTGCAGCAAAAGACATACAATAATTAGCAATCGCCAATGGCGAAAAAATCTTTGGGTATTATTCATGGCATAGTTGTATTGGTCGCGAACAAACGCGTTGAAAAAAGGTCAAACAGATTTAGAATCTTACACTAAATCCAATGTTAACGGAATAGTCTGCAAAAGCAGCATCGCCTTGTGCGTAAACACCTGTGATGTCTGTTCTAATTTGATCTGGTACACTTTGGGTTCTATTACGCACCAATGCTACCGGCACATAAGCATAGAAATTGAGTTTCTTAACACTATATGTAACACCAGGTTCTGCAGTTAGAATTCTACCAGGTCTACGAAAACCTTCGCTACCACCAATTAAATCATGCACAGGAATGCATTCATATCTAAGACCACCAGAAACGGTGAACTTACCAGTATAATAATTGGCCCCAACCCTTGCCAAATACTGATCAGGAACGCTCATCACGTCTGAAGTATATGAGACAGTAGCTGCAGATGGTACACCACCTCTTTGGGTAGAAACGCCATTTTGTTCACGAGGATTTAACAGATAATACAAATTGGAATAAAGACTCAATTTGTGTGATAAGTTATAATACATGTTCAATTCTGTAGTAAATCCTGTACCACCATCACCTAATTGTATGGATTGATCTACTGGACCAATGATGGTTACTCCTTTGGTGGCAGTATTAAAGCGATCAGTGTATTTATAATCTCCTGTTGGCAGTTTAATTCCTAACCCTGCTTGTATATTGAATTTGCCTTGTTTGGCTGGATCAATTAACCATGCATAACCCGCCACTCGAATATCACCCAAACCAAAGGATTCGGTGCTACTTCTTTCTTTGCCTCCGTGTTCATATAAAGAGGAACGGGTATTGGCCAAAATAGGCAAATAGACAGACATGCTCCATCGCTTATTGAACACACGGGTTAAACCAAGATCAAGACTAAATGCATGATTGATTACTTCTGTTCCATTTGCTACTCTTTGTTTTTGTTCTTCTGTTCCAACAAAATGTTTGTAAGATTTAAAGTATCTGGTATTAGAGCTAAACATCCATCCGGCACTGTCAAGATTTTTCATGTGATCCATCATGCTACAAGCCGCGCCACCAGCACCTCTGATGGCTACACAGCCCTGTGATTGAGCTGTATTGTTAAAAAAAAGACATAGGATTAGTATATAAAGGAGCTTTTTCATTTGTGGGTTTTAAATAGTCTGTGATTTTATTTCTTCATCTTCAATCTGTCAACAACCAAAGCACCAACTTTTCTACCATATTCAGTAGAGATTATGCAAGAGTTGTGAAAGTGCAAACCGCCATAAAAACGGGCCCAATTATTTTCTTCAGCTGCAGCCCTAAATGATTTAAATGATCGGTTTGGAATACCAAATTCAATTTCAGTTGAATCAGTATAGGCAAAATTATCACCAAAGACACTGGTCAGTGATTCCGCTGCTGCGGATGAGATAGTACTGTGACCACATGTGTATTCCGGAAATGCCGGGGTTTGTAGCAAGGGTCTCCAGTTCATGTCTATATATTTGTTAATCACTGTTTCAGGTCTAACTGTATTGTAAGTGTATTTGGCAAACCAACTTTGAATAAATGCATCAAATAACGCAATACTTGTTTTGGCAAAGGCTGTTACGGTAGTACCATAATCTGCTTTTGCTTGTTGAGCAGCAATACCTACCACACTCATCCAATGACCAGGAGGGGAGAATTTTTTGCTGCCAAACATGGCATGCCCTGTTACATTCATTTTAAAGGGATTGTCGTCCCAAAACTCAGCCATATGGCGTTGTTCAGGTGTAAGACTGTCTACCGCATTTTTGATCTTCATCACTTCTTGATAGTACTTGCTATTCTTATCTGCTATATTAAATGTAGGCGGAGGAGGAACATTAAAGAAACCAGCACTGTCAATGACCATGGGTCTAATTTCTTTCCAATGGGGTTCCGCTGCAGATGCGTATAAAGGCGGAGTGGGAACCCATCTTCCTGGAATATCCAAAACAGTATATTTTTCAGCCCCACGGGTTTCTAAGTAATTGTCTTTTTTGCTCCAACGGATAATAGACATACCCACGCTATCTGCTAATTCCTGAGATTTTTTCTCAACCGCTTCAGGTAATCCTTTTGCTCTTGCTACGGATAAAATACTGTCTTTGTATAGCTTCAAACTTCCTTCAGGAAAAGTGACTGCTTCTCCTACTTTCATATAAGCCAACAAAGCAGCTAATTCTATATCGGCACCAACTGTATCTTTTGGTAAGTTGATGGTTTTCAAACCATGCAATTGACCAGCTAAGGATTGATAACCAGTTGGGTTTCCAGCAGCAATTACTTCATAAGCTGCAATGGCAGCATAAGCATAGTTTCTTGAAGCCACCATGGGAGGAAAATTATTTCCCATTACCACCGTATTGAGTTCATGTACGGTATTGCTGAATAAATCAGGATTATGCAAATAAGTTTTGTATTCTTTATTGTCCTTGCATCCGAATAATAACACGGTTGCGCAAATCCCTATCAGGAAATGTTTCATATCAAAATAATAAGCTGGTATAAAATAATAAAGTAACCCGCACGGCTGCTATTCCGTGCAGGTTTGAAATCTTGTTAATCATCTGGTATTAAGCCTGTGGCGGCCTTTCCAGACGATCCAAATAGATGGATTTGAAATGTTGAAACACAGTTGTACTTGCTGCTACATTTACATACTGCATTGCAGGGTTCAAACAAATTGCCGGAGTGGCAGTATAATCTTGTAAGGAAAACTTAATGGTATGACCATGTTGGTTTCCGGATTTTTTTGCACTGTTCTTGGTAACCAAATCATTGGCCAATCGGAAGAAATCATCCCTGGCATGTTGCATGCCTGTTTTGGCCATATTGGGAATACACATTAACTCTAATGAGTCATTGTAAATACGACGTTTTACGTATTTGTATTCCACTCCACGAATATTGATAGACCCGTCTACACGTTCGTAATTGATATTGTTGTGGTAATAAGGAAGATTGGTTGGAACCTTAATACTGATTAAAGCAGATTCGTCATAATTGTCTTGGTCCAATTGGGCTTCCAATTGAAGATCGGCACGGTCTTCTAGGTAGTCCGTTAACAAACGGTATCCTCCCCAGTTGAACAGCAAAATGCCCAACAATGCTATGGCAAACAGTTTTTTCAACGCTCTAAAATAATATTTTTTATTGAACCGTATAGGTTTTCTTTTCCTTGCCAACCCCAGTGATAGTAAGCTTTTTCCACTGCGCAGGCAATGCCGATTTGATTTGCGTAATCCCCTGCGGGGTAATCTCCAATCCTCCAAAACCCATTAATATACTTTGAATAATCCCCCCTGCACCTGTTGCAAAATAAGGATTGGTTCCACCCTTGGTCTCCGCAATCACCCTAAATGGCGGATTGAGGTTGGGTAAATACGCGTCTTGGAAAAAATGATAGGCTTTTGCACCATCCCCCAAACGGGCATATAAAAGGGTAAAAATAGCTTGTGTCATAGCTGGCGTACCTTCATTGGGCACCCTAATAGAATAGTATTCCAAGTCTTTTTTAATGGCCGCAGCACCTGATACTTCTTTTAGCGGATAAGACAACAAATTTACATCGGCCTGTTTAATACCCTCGCCTGCATAAGAAGCGTGTTCCTTGGTTACTCCGTCTGCAAATTTTAAGATGGGTATATTGCTTGCAACATTTGCCCAATCCGGATCTGCTTTTAATCCTAAGAGTTTGGCAGCCAATGCCGCATTATTCAAACAGGCTTTTGCTGCACCGTTAGTCCATGCATTGTTATCTACGTTTTCGGCCCATTCATCAGCAGCCACCACATTTTTAATATCGTATTTTCCAGGTCCATTCCGTTCAACCCTACTAGCCCAAAAATCTGCCGTTTCTTTCATGATGGGCCAACCCTTTTCTTTTAACCAATCAAGGTCTTGCGTTACACAGTAATAATTCCATGCAGCTAGTCCAACACAAGCTGTAATATGGTGTTCAAATGGACCACTTAATGCCCATACTGGCGTTTCTTCTACCCCTGTTGCGGCAGATTCCCATGGAAACATGGCACCTTTGTAACCATGGTTAAAGGCATTTTTTCTAGCGGCGTCTAAACGCTGAAACCTATATTCCACCATACTCTTAGCCATTTCTGGCTGAAGTACTAAATATGATGGATACATCCAAAGTTCGGTATCCCAAAACACATGTCCATTATATCCCAAACCACTTAGCCCCATGGGCGATGGACTCATTGCAGTACCCGGTCTTGAAAAGGAATAAAGGTGATACAACATGCTATGAATATCTTGTTGAGACTGGTCATCTCCTTCAATTTGTATATCAGATTGCCAGAGTTCATCCCAAGCTTTGTTGTGAAAATTAATCAGCCTTTCTCTTCCTTCCAGTCTTGCAAAAATGGTCATGCGTTCTGCTTCATTTAAAGGATCATCATGATGAGCCGATGTAATGGAGGAACCAGCAACCGAATACCTATAGGTTTCTCCTGCCTTAATCTTGCGCGTAAACTTCATCAAGTGCATATTATTGTCCCACATTTCATGAATCACCCTTGGCTCTGATCCATGTGGCTCACTAAAAAGAAAAGTATTACTAGCGCACATAAGCAATTTACCAGTTGGGCTCTTGGCAGTAGAAGTAAGCAAACTTAGCACCACATGTGGTCTATCAATTTCATTATAATAATTTTGAACGTCTTTGAGTGCATCTGGGGCTTCCATCACAGAAGCGCTATTGATATTAATGTCTTTTTTGGCCGTGATACTAATATCCATCAACACGGTAAAAGGCAATTGACGCAAAGAATAATAGGTATAACTAATAGTAGCTTTGTCTGAATAATCAAAACTAGTGGTGAAACTAGCATGGTGCATGTCCAGTTCCTGTTGCATATTTTTAGCATCGGCCCCGCCAATTCTTTTGCCATCAATATCTAATTGCATATTGAGCAAATTAAAACTGCGCAAAAAATTGCTCACCCTTCCCCTACCATACTGGTCATATGCTCCGGCCAAAACAACATCTTTTACTTTAAAGGGCTCAGGAGAAGAGACAATTCCAATCATCCCATTGGCTACCGTAACACCAAAATAATTTGAAGGATCCCATTTGGAAGCTTTGATTTTCCAACTATCGGGCTTTGTTTGAGACATAGCCTGCATACCAATACAGGCAACCAGTGTAAGTAACAGTATTCGCATATGGCAAGTTCTAGAAGAGCAAATTAATCAATTCACTTGGTTTGGTGTTAGCTCAGTTTCCACCGCAAAGGTTTGCAGCAATCAATCTATTTTTTTAACTGTTTTCTTTACTAATTTGCAAGGCGCTAACGAACCATCCATGAAAAAAACATTGATTGCAATTTTCATTTTGCTATTGGCAGGTCTAATTTCTGTCTACGTTTTGATTCCTGAAAATATTAAGGTTTCTAAAGTAATGGCTGTTAATGCTTCTATCAATGCTGGTACCCGATTGATGATGGATACCACTCAATGGATAAAATGGTGGCCAAAAGATAGTACTCAAAAAAAGCAGTTGCAAGAACTTAGCTGGGACAATGCCCAACACCATCCTCAAAAAGCATTATTTAATGGATATGAAGTTCAATCAAATTTTAAAAACAAAACCATAACTGGTCAATTGATTTATGCCCAGCTTGGATTGGATTCTATGGCCATTTTTTGGAATTACCAATTAGCTAGTGGATGGAATCCCATAAAAAGGGTGACAGATTATTTATTTATGAAAGACTTGAAAGAAGCCATTGCAGCGCCTCATCAAAGTTTAAAAGCTTTTTTAGAATCTAGGGAAAAAGTCTATGGAATGCAAATTGTGCAAGACATGGTGAAGGATACTATTCTAGTGAGTACCAAAAAGATCTTAGCAGGCCCACCGGACCAAACCACTGTAATTGCTATGATTGACCAATTGAAAAATTATGCCAATCAAACAGGTGCCAAACAAACGGGTTTTCCCATGTTGAATATTACGGTTTTGGATAGTACCCATTTTCAGACCATGGTTGCTCTTCCGGTAGATAAGCAAATTCCAGAAACTGCTAATTTTTCTTGGAAAAGAATGGTGGCAGGTAAAATTTTGATTGGAGAGGTGAAAGGTGGAGAAAAAAGCGCAGCAACTGCTATGCAACAAATGCAATTGTTTGTACAGGATTACCATATTACATCGCCTGCAATCCCATTTTATTCACTGGTAACAGACCGTAAATTAGAGAAAGACAGCACAAAATGGATTACCCGTATCTACTATCCAGTTATGTAATGGCATTTGCTTACATTCAATCTTATACACGCCCACCCAGGCATAGAAATAGAAACTAATGCAAAAGCACCTAGTGCTGATAAACTTCCTATTGTTCCTGCTGCTGGGATTTACCAAAGATACCCAAGGGCAGGCCTGCGCTATTAGTGAATTTGCCAAACAGTATACAGGTCAAGAATCTCAGACGGTTGTAAAACCAGTTCTAACCAAAGAAAAAGAATTACTCAATTTGGGTAATATCAATTATTTGCAATCAGGTAAAGTTCACAATGATGGATGGGTGAGTTTATTTACAAAATCAGGTTCTGCTATTTGGTCAAAACGATATAGCATACCAGGCTATGATTTACTCCAATTCAATGACATGATTGCTGCATCAGATACCAGTTTTCTGATAACAGGAACCATTCAAACTTATTGGGGTGTAACTGACCCTGCGCCACCCAATCCCAATTGGGGTATTTTAATGATGATTGATAGGTATGGCAATATCCTTTGGACAAAAAAAATGGACCAAGGATTTGTATCAGGGTTAGAATCCACTTTTTTACAAAATCTAATCAAAGCCAGTAATGGAGATTATATTGTAAGTGCCGTAACCTGGAAAACAGCACCGCTTAGCACCAAGTCTATGATCATAAGATTAGAACCCAATGGAAATATTGTCTGGCAATCCATTGCAAATTCTTCTGTGTTTGAATTCAAGTATAATTTGAGCAATCAATTAATCCAATCCAATGATGGCAAAGAAATCATCAGTGCTGGAATCATGGACCAACGTTTACTGAATAGAGATTCCATTTTAAAAGTCAATTATTATTTTTCTGGACTAGATTTTGCTACAGGCAAATTCAAATGGGAAAGAACATTGAAAATCCGTCATCAGGCATCCAATGTTTTTTTTAATGAAGGAACGGTGCGTCAAATACAACAGCTACCCAATGGAGACATTTCATTTTTGGGCTTCGCCGATACCAATTACCTGATGATTCCTCCTATTACAACCAAGGCTGTTAATATGATTACCTCTTCCTCAGGGGTTGTCAAAAATATCATTGGTTACCAAACCAGTGAGAAAGGTAGTTTTATGGTAGACGCCAAAACAGATCTTTTGGGTAACAGACATTTATTAATACAAGATGGCAGCCAAGCCATTATTGCTAGTATCAATGACCAAGGAAGCGTTCTACAACAAAAAGCATTTTTAACAAATTCTGGGGCTCAATCAGCTAGTTCATTAATCATGGGCAGTGATGGTTATTATATTTTTTTAAATAACCCTATCAGTCAACAAAATAGCAACTTATACAAAACGGATACTGCAGGCAATTTGTCTTGCATGTCTACTACAACCAGTCTCAATAGCTTTGATGCAAGTAGTTTTTTGCTGGCTGATGATCCAGCCATGAACCATGCCAATGAGTTGAACCCAACCAATAGTTTCTCTATAGCAACAGCTTTAAGTAAGGACTATCCCCTAACCATTACAACAACTTGTACCAATGCTTGTTGCAAAGACGTGATTGATACGGTGAATATTATTAAAATATCTGTTTGCGAAACGGACAATTACAAATTGCCAGACCAAGTACCAGTAAGAATTTCAGGAACCTATTATGTAAGTTTTAAAACCACATTGGGTTGTGACAGCATTAAAATTTATCAAGTAACTGTTTTCAAAGACCCTTCTGCCATTAAGCTAGGTGTAGATACTTGTTTAGAAGGAAGAGATAGCATTCAACTAATCACAACTTATGGATATGATCAATACTTATGGAACAATATTCCAAGCAAGGATTATTTTCTATCTGTAAAACAGCCCGGAACTTATAGTGTTAAAGTGAGTAATCTCTGCGGCAGTAAAACAGCCAGCGTTAAAGTCAATGCATTGTGTGATCCTGAACTATATATTCCAACCGCCTTTACACCAAATGCTGACAGACTAAATGATTTGTTTAGAATACCACCGAATACTGGCTATCAAATCAATAGCCTGAAAATTTACAATCGTTGGGGGCAATTGGTATATGATGGACAAGACAATAACCTGGGTTGGGATGGTAACTTTAAAAGAAATCCCCAACCTGCTGGATTGTATCCTTATCAAATGGAAATAACCGCTTTAAGATCTGGAAAGAAATTAATCAAGAACGGTACCATTCAACTAATCAGGTAATTATTTTTTGATTGGCATTTTAAACCTAATTAGCTGCGCACTATCATTGTTCTTTGCTAGCACCCAAGCATTTTGTTCCTTAAATCGAATATGCGCTACTTTTCTAACCTGTCCTTTAACCACCAACCCATTTAATGGTGAAGGTTCTAAGATTCCTTTTCCTTTATTGATCAAAAGGGTTCCAAAGTCAGCATCATATCTTCCCATTTGAATATTGTTGTCATAATAATTTCCCACCAATAAAATATCATTCAGGTTGTCTCCATTGGCATCAATCACAACGGCAGATTTAATGGAACTTAATTGAGCTTCATTGGGTAAGGGGATGGCGGTATAATTCAATTTTCCATTGTTCAGAAAAAGGGTATTGGAAAACCAGTCAGCACTGTATTGAATGGCTTTGTCCAATTTATCAGCACTGAAAATATCTTTTAATGTAGCTTTTGCAAAATCTTCTGCGTACAGAAATTTCTTTTTAATAATTGGCATTTGCTTTTCTAGTTCTGCTTTGTTGGCAAAGGGCAATTCTTTTTCACCCAAGAAATAAGTAAGCACCTGTTCTTGCTTCCCATTGTCATCAAAGTCCTGGTAATACATTCTTACCGGTTTCTCCTTGCTAGCTTTTAACCTACTATTCAAACCTAGGTTACCCGCAATCAAATCCATGTCTCCATCATTATCAATATCAACAGGTAACAAACAATTCCACCAACCTTTTTTATCTGATAATATTTGTTGGGTAAATTGCCCTTGATTGTTGATCCAGGCTGTAATGGCACCCCACTCGCTACAAATGAGTAAGTCTTCATCCTTGTCATTGTCTATATCAAACCACAAAGCCTGTGTAACCATGCCTACTTGTGAGAGACCTTTCGCCTTTGCTTCTGTTACGTCTTTAAAATGACCTTTCCCGTCACCCAATAACAAAAAAGATCTAGGAATACTTCCATAGGCAAACGGAACCGATCTTCCACCAATAAATAAATCAACCAAACCGTCTCCGTTAAAATCATTGGCTGCAATAGCACCTTGAGTTGTATAGATATTGCTAAATGCATCTGCTTGTTTTACAAAATGCGCTTTGCCATCTCCCAAATAAACCCTAGGCAATAACCATTCTTCCTGACCATAATATTCATTACCACCACTTGCCACAACCAAGTCTTGATTTCCGTCATTATTTACATCAACCCAAACCGCGTCTACGTCTTCATACAAACTATCATTTTCAAAAGCAGGAACAGCCATTTTGTTAAACTTGCCACTGGCAGATTGTAACATCAAAGCAGGTTTGAATCCCTTAGCTGCCCCCAAATACATATCTTCTAATCCATCGTTGTTTATATCGCCAACGGCTAAAGCTGGCCCCTCAGTAGACAACATATGCGGAATCAGCGGCTCCCGATTAAATTCATTAAATACATTTTCATTATGTCTATATGCCAATCCTGCACTGGCACTAATGTCTTCCATAGGTTTATTAGCATTTACTTGAAAACCCAAAATAGACTGGTAATTAAATGACTTTAACCCTTTTTGATATTGGTATTGGTATTGCCCATCCTTGGCGTTGAATTGTATAGGTTGACAACTATTGTCAGGCCAAACCAAAAATGCTGAATCAACAGTTACATTTTCTAGTCCAATATGCAAGGGAATTTCCATACTAGACAAAAAACCCCTGACCGGACTTTTCTCATAAGTTCTTATAGCTCCTTTGGAAAAAAGTACCAACTTGGCTCCAATGGCATTTTGATTATTTTCTGGTCCTTTCAAACTAACAGAAGCAAATGTTTTTTTGACTTTATTATTGCTAGTATTGGCGTATAACAAAACTGGATCATCAATATTATTAACCAAAATATCTAGGTCACCATCATTGTCAAAGTCTGCATAGACTGCCCCATTAGAATAAGTGGGTAAATTTCCTTTTACTTGGGCTTGAAGATCATCAAATAAGAAATTTCCTTTATTGCTATAAAACTTATTAGGGAGTTTGATCTGTGGAAATTTATTAATCAGTTCCATGTCTGCTTTTTCCAGATTGTTCCATTTGATTTTATTCTGGATCTGATCATTGGAGATATAGTTGATATAGTCTATATCGTTCATTCTTTTAGGAATTCCATTAGAAATGAATAAGTCTTTTAACCCATCATTGTCAAAATCCATCCAGAGTGGGGCCCAACTCCAGTCAGTTGCGGCAATCCCAGAATACAATCCCGTTTCACTAAAATGTCCGTTTCTCCTATTTACCTGTAAATTATTTCTAGTGTATTGGTAATTGTAACCATAACCAATTTTCAAATTAAAAATATCATAGGTATCTTCTCCTTCAGAACGCTTTAAAATATAAGGGTCAGCAGGTAACATATCCATGGAAACAATTTCAGGATAACCATCATTGTTCACGTCGGCAACATCAACCCCCATGGAATATTGACTGGTGTGCATGGTGCGTTGTGTAATCTCTTCTTTAAATGTGCCGTTTTGCTGGTTGATATAGAGATAATCATTTTCATGAAAATCATTTCCAATATATAGGTCAGGATAACCATCTAAATTAATATCAGCAACAACTACACCCAATCCATAACTAATGGCAGAACTATTGATTCCTGTTGATTTGGTTACATCTGAAAAATGGTTATTGTCATTGCGATAAATTCTGTCTCCAGAAACCTCACTAAAGGTTCCCATATAATTGGCCCTAGGAGCAAATGTACCGTTTTGGTGAACAGAATGGTTTAATAAAAACATATCCAAATCACCGTCTTGATCCATATCAAAGAAAGCAGCTTGTGTGCTAAAACCTGAAAAATCTAACCCATATTGTTTTGACTGTTCTTCATAATGAGGTATTCCTTGCTTGTCAATGCCGGTGCAGATAAGTAAGAGATTATGCCCTTTGAGTGTTTCATATTTTCCAACACGGCAAACATAAATGTCTAGTAAACCATCATGATTAATATCAACTACTGAAACACCTGTAGACCAAGAACCATCTTGAACAATACCTGCTTCTTTGGTAATTTCTTTAAACTTTAAACCACCCTTATTCAAATACAATTTATTATCCCCTTGATTGGCAGCAAAAAACAGATCCACCAATCCATCTTTGTTAAAATCAGCAGCGCCAACTCCAGCACCATTATAAAAATACATGTACTTAAACATGTTGAACGCACCGGTTGGTTTGAGTTGATTGGTAAAATCCAAACCCGTACTAGCTGTTTCAAGTACTTCAAAAGCTGGGGGCAATGTTGGGGATTGTTTACACCCAAATAATATCAAGCACAATGAGATGCTAAACAGTGACCAATACTGCAAACAGTTCTTTTTTAGTCTTGGGTAGATAACCCTGTGAGTATGTTGATGCATGTTAATGCTTGATGCCATTTTGAATAGAAAATAAAACGGGTACTTCATTGTTCTGTAAAATCAACAAACAGTCTTTGTTCCTTGTATGCACCGGAGCAATATCTCTAATTTCTCCGCGTAATTCCACTCCAGAAATATTAGCAGATTGTTGTCTC
>CALRXZ020000063.1:0-20416 GCA_943372255.1 Chitinophaga pinensis | reverse complement strand
AAAGCAGTTCTCTGAATAGGACTAGTCACAGTAGCATTATGTTTGTGACCATTAATAGCAGCAAGGTCATCACCGTTATAAACTAGCATCCTATAACCGCCATCGGCCTTGATGGCAAATGCGCCATCACCCATATCTCCCTTAAATTTAATTTGCTTATCCCATTGGCCTTTGTTCTCTACAAACTCCAAATAACTTTGGGCATGCAATAACATGGCGGTACTTGATAATAGTACCAATAACAATATCCTTCCAAGTAGTTTCAATCCTTTTTTATTTTAAGATACGTACTAATCCTTCCCCGATGCTTATCAAACTGTTAAGAATCAAGAAATCTTGCTCCAACCGTTTTTACCTTTCTGTGATTGAAGGTAATTTTTCAACTGCAAATTCTTTGCCAATATCAGTTCGGCATCTTCCTCTACTAATTTCTCAGCTGCTAATCGGGCTTTTTCAAGAATTCCTTTGTCATTAACAAGACTAGCCAGCTTAAAGTTCAATGCCCCACTTTGTCTGGTGCCCTCAATATCGCCTGGGCCGCGTAATTCCAAGTCTTTTTCGGCAATCTTGAACCCATCGTTGGTGGCACACATTATCTTGATACGTTCTCTTGCTTCCTTACTTGCTTTGACACTAGTTAATAATATGCAAAAACTTTTTTCAGAACCCCTTCCTACCCTTCCTCGGAGCTGGTGTAACTGGCTTAGGCCAAATTTTTCGGAACTCTCAATGACCATTACAGAAGCATTGGGAACGTTCACACCCACTTCAATCACGGTAGTACTAACCATAATCTGGGTATCGCCACTAACAAAGCGCGCCATATTGGTTTCCTTCTGATCCGCAGGTTGTCGCCCATGCACCATACTAATGCGGTACTTGGGTTCAGGAAAGAAACTCTTGACTTGTTCATAGCCCTGCATCAGGTCTTCAAAACTGAGCTTCTCACTTTCTTCAATGAGTGGGTAGATAAAATAAATCTGTCTGCCTTTTTCCAATTCAGTTTTCACAAAATCCATCACAGATGCCCTTGCCGTTTCAAAACGGTGCACCGTGGTAATGGGAATTCTGCCTGGGGGCAACTCATCCATTACGGAATAATCCAAATCGCCGTAGGCAGTCATGGCCAAGGTTCTAGGAATAGGTGTTGCGGTCATGACCAAAACATGCGGTGGCAGTGTTGCTTTGGCCCAAAGTTTGGCTCTTTGTGCTACGCCAAAACGGTGTTGCTCATCTACAATGACTAATCCTAAATTTTTAAATTGTACGGTGTCTTCTATTACTGCATGGGTACCAACTACAAAATGAATAGTATCGTCCAAAAGCCCTTGCAGTATGCGTTTGCGCTCCTTGGTTTTGGTGCTACCAGTAAGTAAGGCAATCTCAACAGGCATTTCTTTGAGTAAATCACTCAGACCTTTGTAGTGTTGTTGGGCCAAGATTTCCGTTGGTGCCATGAGACAACTTTGAAAGCCATTATCGGCAGCCAAAAGCATACTAAGCAAGGCCACAATTGTTTTACCACTTCCTACATCACCTTGCAACAAGCGATTCATTTGTCTACCCCTGGCAGTATCTGTTCTAATTTCCTTTAATACCCTTTTTTGTGCGCCTGTTAATTCAAAGGGGAGGTACTTGGCATAAAATTCATTGAAGATGTCTCCAACTTTTTCAAATACCACGGCCCTGCTGGCGCGATGTCTTTGGAGTCTGGTCAAATTCAATCGCACTTGTGCTATAAAAAATTCTTCAAATTTTAATCTATGCATGGCAGCTTCAAATCCTTTGGCAGATTTGGGATAATGGATTTGACAATGGGCTTCATACCTATCCATCAAACGCAGTTCCTGCACAATGGGGGCTGGAATATTCTCCATCAATTCATCTGGATGGAGTTGTGAGATAAGGGTATATGTGAGTTTTCCAATCTGCCTCCCATTAAGTCCTCGAACCTTTAATTTTTCTGTGCTAGGATAGACCGGCTCCAAAAAAGCCTGCCCACCAGCTTTGGCGGGTACAAAGGATTCTATCTCAGGGTGTACAATTTGGGGTTTGCCATTAAAAAAGCCTGTGCGGCCAAAAACCAGGTACTTGGTACCAGGCACCAGATTTTTCTGTACCCATGTAATCCCCTGAAACCAGGCCAATTCTAAGATTCCAGTATCGTCCTTGAGCTGCGCTACCAGTCTGCGACCTCTTTTTTCACCAATAGTGTCTAGAAACATAAGGGTTCCAACCACTTGGATAAACTCAGTTTCCGGCCGAATCTCCCCAATTTTGCCAATCTGAGTCTTGTCAATATGCCTATTGGGAAAATGGTTCAGCAGGTCACCAAATGTGAAGATTTCCAGCTCCTTTTTGAGCATATCGGCCCGCAAGGGCCCAACACCCTTCAAGTATTCTATAGGCGACTGTAATATGTAATTGTTCTGACTGATACTGGAATTTCTACTACTGCAATGTTACAAAATGCACCGTTGCTTTCATCCATGAATCTTTTGCCCCCTTTGCTTATCTTCGCCGCATGGCAAAAGAGGTTGTTTTAAGTGGAATCAGGCCTACGGGCTTTCTGCACCTGGGAAATTATTTTGGTGCCATGCGTAATTATGTGCGCATGCAAGACGAGTATAACTGTTATTTTTTTGTGGCCAACTGGCATAGTTTAACCACACACCCCGATACCCGCGAGCTACGCAATAGTGTGAACCGCGTAGTGGCAGAGAATATTGCATGCGGATTGGATCCTGAAAAAGTGGCTTTGTATATACAGAGTGACCTGCCGGAGATTGCAGAACTCTATTTGTATTTGAATACCATGGCTTATAAAGGTGAGTTGGAAAAAACCACCACTTTTAAAGAGAAAGTGCGCTTGAGTCCAGACAATGTGAATGCGGGTTTGCTTACATATCCCGTGCTTATGGCGGCCGATATCTTAATCCATCGTGCGGTAAAAGTGCCCGTGGGTAAGGATCAGGAACAGCATTTAGAAATGGCTAGGAATTTTGCAGAGCGATTTAACCACCGCTATGGAGATGTTTTCCCATCGCCGCAGGCATTTAATTATGGTACTGAATTGGTGAAGATTTTAAGCTTGGACGGAAACGGCAAGATGAGTAAGAGTGAGAACCAGATGAATACCATTTTCTTAGCCGATGAAGACGAACAGATCAGAAAAAAAATCATGAAGGCCAAAACAGATGGAGGGCCCCTTACCCCTAACTCAGTAAAGCCTGATTATATTGAAAACCTATTCACCCTTATGCGTCAGGTTTCAACAGCGGATACCGTTCAGAAATTTGAAGATGATTTCAACAATAGCTCAGAAGGCAATTGTATTATCCGCTATGGCGATTTAAAAAAGCAGTTAGCGGCTGATATGGTGGAATTTGTTGCCCCTATTAGGGCCAAAGCGGCAGATTTGCAATCCAATCAGGATTTATTAAAGAAAATTACCCGTCAAGGGGCCGAAAAAGCTCGCGTAAGCGGGGGCGAAACCCTGAGACTGGTTAGAGAAGCCATTGGTATGAATTAAGTCCTTTATTTTAAAGGATTCCATTCAAAATCTTTTCATTAAGTTCGTTCACTTATTCCAATTTTGTATTTTCATTATCATGGCAAAAGCTAAGAAACCAAAACACGTAGCGGTAGCAGGCAATATTGGGGCTGGAAAAACCACCCTAACCGAAATGTTGAGCAAGCATTACCGCTGGATCCCCCAGTTTGAAGACGTGGATCATAATCCCTATTTGATGGATTTTTATGAAGACATGCCTAGGTGGAGCTTTAACCTGCAAATTTATTTTTTAAATAGCAGATTAGCACAATTGCTAGAAATACATCATGGAACTGAAACCGTGATTCAAGACCGTACCATTTTTGAAGACGCCAATATTTTTGCGCCCAACTTACACGAGATGGGTCTGATGAGCAAACGCGATTTTGACAACTATTTTCAATTTTTCCAGACCCTCAAAACCATGGTACAACCACCGGATTTGTTGATCTACCTCAAATGTTCTGTACCAACTTTGGTGTCTCAGATTCAAAAAAGGGGTCGTGAATATGAAGAGAATATTCGCTTGGATTATTTGAAAAGATTAAACGAACACTATAATCGCTGGATTGAATCTTATAAAGAAGGTCCATTGTTGGTGATTGATTGCGATAAAAATAAATTTGCCGAGAACGAAGAACATTTTGGTGAAATCATTAGCAAAGTGGACAGCACTTTGTTTGGTTTGTTTTAATTAGCATTACTTATTTAAGTTTATAAATACCGCCTCTGTTACGCTTATTGATGAGTCTGCCTGGAATGGCTTAATACTTGACAGTTTTTTTATCCCGGAAACGGGACTGTAAAGTCATTTCCTAAACTTTAATCAATTACCATGTTTTATCTTGAATCTCAACGTCTGCGATTGATTCCGCTGACAAATGAAATGTTTCATTCCTGCTTAAAAGACAGAGCCGCTTTTGAAACCAGTCTTGGTCTTATCCCTTCTCAAATGGAAGTGGACGCGTTTTTTAAAAAAGAATACGATGATGCTGTTGTTAATTTTTGGATCCCAAATTTAGCTGCCTACCCTGATCAATACTTATGGATTACCAACTGGGAGATTGTTTCTTTAGAACATAATACCATCATTGGTGGCATTGGCATGGCTGGGTTGAACCTAACAGATGGAGCTGCTACCACAGGTTATATGATTGACAAAAAACACTGGAACAAGGGTTATGCTACAGAAGCATTGAATTTAATTTGTGACTGGGCTTTTAGTCATCCACATGTGCTAAGTATTAAAGCCAATACTTTACTTGATGGCTATGCATCACAGCGCGTGCTCATTAAAGCTGGATTTGTTCAAATTGGTGCAGATGAACAAGAAACCCTTTTTCAAAAAATGAAATAGACCAATATCCCCTCTTAGATTTAAATAAGAGGGGATATTTTATTTGTTGCAACTATTAACAAAACCCATTGATTCAAGCAATAAATCCTTTATTTGTAAAAATGCTGCCATGAGAAAAATCTTTGTTTGGATCTTTCAGTTGAAGGGATGGAAAATGGATGTAAACCTACCAGAAGGTTATGAAAAATGCGTGGTCATTGCTGCACCGCATACTAGCAACTGGGATTTTCTCTACAGTCTAGCAGTATTTTTCAAATTAGAAATTCCTGTACGTTTTTTGGGAAAGAAAGAATTGTTCCGTTGGCCTATCAAATCTTTTCTAGAAAACCTGGGTGGTATGGCCGTGCACAGACAAAAGAACAACCGATTGGTAGACGATATGATTCAGCTTTTTCAAGACAATGAAAAACTGATGCTCATGATTCCTGCAGAAGGCACCCGAAGTCTTGTAAAAAAATGGAAGACCGGTTTTTATCATGTGGCCCTGGGTGCCAATGTACCTGTATTATTGGGTTATTTGGATTATGAAAAAAAGCAGGCTGGTTTTGGCCCCTTACTTTATATGACAGGAGACCCCATTGTAGATGCTAATGCCATCAAGGATTTTTACAGAGGAATTAAAGGCAGATTTCCAGAGAAGTTTTATTTAGATGGTTTGGTGTTGGACAAATAAGTTTAGAGGGCAGCATATGCAGCCATCCAATTAGACCACCATTGCAAATCACCTATCACATTTTGGCTAATTAGCATGAAAGCTACATCTACTATTCCTAATACATACGTTGGATAGATTTTCCCCTTTTTATGATCATCCAACAGTAAAATACCAAGTATCAAAACAATAAGGCCATAAGAGGCATTCAATGTTTTATCAAAACTATCAAACCAAGGAATTAGAAACAACATTCTGGCAATAGCCGGCGGCAACATAATCAACACTGTCATGCTCATGTTTCTAGCATGTAATTGTAACTGCTTGGCTTTACTGATCCCTTGATAAAAGAAATAAATCAACAGCAATACGGAAACAAAATCCAAATAGGCTAAGCGATTAACTGCACCAGGAGGATAAGCTGCTGCACTATTTAGCATAGAATGAATCATTTTCAAGCCTCCCAATAACAATAAGGGGAATAAAATATAGCCAGCAAGTTTCCCTATTTTACCATGCAAGGCCAATTTGCCTTTTTGGTATAAAATAGGCTGAATAATTAAAACCAAAATCCAACCGCCAGCCAAGGCCCCGTGTATATGATGGAAAATGCTTACTTGGTTTAATCTGCCAAAATAAGACTGAGAAAATCCTATCCAAGTAATCATTAATGCAAGCGCAAAATAATAGGGCGCATAAGGATAAAGTATGGGCGATTTTCCAGTTTGATGAGAAGCCATATAGGGAAGCTTTGATAATGATGTGAAATCAACCTAAAAATAAGGCTATTTTTTTACGGCTCACAAACTTAAAACAACCCTTTACAAACTGGCTTTTCTTTATATCAATTTGAATGGGTAATTTGAATTCAAATTCAAAAAAATGAAGACATCCAAGACAATACTTGCTTTCATTGGACTGCTCATGTTCATTATGAGTTTTGTAGTAATCTATGCATTAGAACTTCAAAAAGAAACAACTTGGAATATTGCAAGCACTTTATTTGTGATTGGTTTGCCTTTTTTTCTTTATGGGAAATTTCCTAAAAGAGAAAAGAAACAGTCCTAAAAAATACCGTGTTTTCACGGTACAAAAAAGGTGTTTTAAACTTGCAACTTCTTACTCTTCATATTATTTTTATTCTTGTATTCATTTAGCTGGCTCCCTCCCCATCCATAACCAGCATTCCTTAGGATCAATATCATAGATAGAACGCGTTAGGATTTTAGTCCAGTTTTTTTGCCAGCCTGTAGGCCACAGGTAAAATAAAAAAGGACGTGGATTTGCACGTAGTCAAATTTGGTGGCATTCCAGACCAGTCTTGAAAACAGGACAACTGGTTACTTGCAGTATAAGCAAGTCAAAAACCGCTGAACATTTGAACCATGGTGTTAGACAGGGGAAACTTTTAAATCAAACAAAATGAAAAAGATAACGGGGATTTGTTTAATACTAGTATTTTTCTCTAGTTGCGTAAAGTCAACAATAGAAAAGGTAAAAGAATCACCAACACAAATATTGGAAAATATTTCAACAGATCCAATATTTACAGACTACATCTCTGACATTGTTTTATTAATAGAAAAAAAACCTTTACAATCATACAGTCTTGATGAAAATGAATTTTTATCTATTTATAAAAATGCGATTTTAAATTCTGATAAAAAATCTAAAAAGATAATTGCTAGTATAATGGGATTTGAATTTGAAGAAGTGTATTGGAAACTATCTGAAAAAATGAATCATTCTTTACAAAAGCTTTCCGAGAAGTATGATTTTAGTCAACTAGATGAAAAAAAATTGATAAACCTTATTAAAACCAAAATTTCACTTCAAAAGAAAATAAAAACATATCCTCAAATTAGTATGTCAATAGACGAAGGTCCTCTATGTGCAGAAAAATATTGGAATTGTATGGATCAGGCAGCTGCAGCTTATGTTCTAGAACAAATTGCGTGCGTAGGGTCTGCGAGTATTGGATGGACTGGAGTAGGATTATTAGTTTTTATAGGTTGTGAAGCAGGTTCAAAATGGCATTTAAATTCAATGAGAAAAGGTTGCGAAATAGATTTTAGAATTTGTAATGCAAAATAAAATTTATCAAATAAATATTTTCAACAATGAGTCAAACTAATTCAACTACTTCAGGAACTAAAACCCTAATTAATAAATTGATATTAATCAATTCATTTCTTATCCTACTATTTTCGTTTTCAGGATTTTTAAAAGGAGAAAATATTTATTACATTATTGGAATTTGGGCAATTTTTACTTTCGTTTTATATTGTTATGCAGCAATAAAAAAAGAAATGAATCTAAAACTATTTTTAGTTTATTTATTTTTTGCTTTATTCCTTATTAGTTTAACTTATTATCAGCAAATTAAACACTAAACTGAAATATTAAAAAGCAAAACGAATATGAAAGAGCTGGTATTAATTTCTTTAGCCTTAATTTCTATTTATTTTATTACAAAATCAATATTTAAAATAAATAGAAATCATTTAATAATGAGAATATAAAGCATTTTGCGTCTATATTATTTTCCTAATTCCACTATTGGGCTTTATTGTAACCAGAAAAATAAAACGATAAAAATCAAGCACCTTGTTTAAGAAAACACTAAAATTTGTAGTCTATGCAATAGCACTATATATTGTTTTCCAAATAGTAGTGGTCATATTTTTTGGAATTAATTTTCTTTGGTCAAATAGGCTCCCCAAAAAAAAGGAAGAAATGGAAAAATTATATTCTTTAGAACAAAATTTCAATCCTGTTGAACTTGAACAATTTAAAAAAACTAAAGGCTATTTTCTTTTTCTAAGTACCAGTGAAGCGGATTCACTTAAGTATTATTTGAATCAGGCCAAAGAGGAAATGAATGATTCCACAAGTAAAATTTTGAAAAAGCAATAACCCATTAAATAGTTAATCGTCTTCTCAGTTTTAGCAGTATATCCTACAAAAACCAACGCCACCCTCTCAGGTGGCGTTTTTTTTCAACTGTTCTCATAAGCAAATATGGTAAGCAATAAAATCTATAATGGCGTTGGTGCAGCGGCTAGAATTTCCGCATCTACTCCGGAAGCATATTTTTCAAAGTTTTTGATAAACTGATTGGCTAGGTCATTGGCTACGCGGTCATAGGCAGCAGCATCTACCCAGGTGTTGCGTGGGTTCAAAATTTCTGATGGCACATTGGGGCAGGTCTGTGGCACTTGCATACCAAATACAGGGTGTGCTTCAAATGATACATTGGTTAATTCACCCTCTAGTGCTGCGGTAATCATGGCGCGGGTGTGGGCTAGTTTCATGCGTTTGCCTATACCATAGGACCCGCCACTCCAACCGGTATTGATCATCCAAACCTGTACTTGTTGGGCGCGCATTTTTTCTCCTAGCATGGCCGCGTATTTACCGGGATGCAGGGGCATAAATGGTGCGCCAAAGCAAGCACTAAAAGTACTCTTGGGTTCGGTTACACCTGCTTCGGTTCCGGCCACTTTTGCGGTATACCCACTGATAAATTGATACATGGCCTGACCTGGACTCAGTTTGCTAATGGGTGGCAACACGCCATACGCATCGCAGGTTAGGAAAAAAATATGTTTGGGCAATCCGCCAATAGATGGCTCTTGCGCATTGCTGATAAAATTTAATGGATAGCTAACACGTGTATTTTCTGTGATTGCTGTATCCTCAAAATTGATTCGGTTACTGCCAGGAAAAAAATGGATATTTTCTACCAATGCGCCGGGTTTGATGGCGTGGAAAATCTCTGGTTCTTTTTCTTCACTCAAGTCAACTGTTTTGGCATAACAACCTCCTTCAAAATTGAATACACTATTATTGGTCCAACCGTGCTCATCGTCTCCAATAAGTTTACGATGTGGGTCTGCACTCAATGTTGTTTTACCTGTTCCACTTAGGCCAAAGAAGATGGCTACATCGCCCTCGGCACCCATATTGGCACTACAGTGCATGCTCAATACTTGTTTGTCCTGTGGCAGGATATAATTTAGGATACTGAAAATGCCTTTTTTGATTTCTCCAGTATAACCAGTTCCACCTATCAATACCGTTTTATAAGTAAATGAAATCACTGCAAAATTTTCTTGACGGGTTCCATCTACAGCAGGATCCGCTAAAAAGCCTGGTGCCTGCAAAATGGTCCATTCCGGTTCAAAATGGTCCAATTCCGTTTCTTTTGGACGCAGGAACATATTGTAGGCAAATAAATTACTCCAAGGATGTTCATTGATCACACGGATATTTAAGCGATAAGCTGGATCGGCACAAGCATAAGCATCCCTCACCCAAAGTTCCTGACGCTCTCCCAAATAGTTGAGCAACTTGGTTCTGAGTTGTAAAAAGTATTTTTCTTCAATAGGAATATTGAAATTGTTCCAATTCACTGTATCTACAGTAATGGCGTCTTTTACTGTGAACTTGTCTTGGGGGCTTCTACCTGTAAATTTTCCAGTTCTAATACACAAAGCACCAGTATTATTTAAGACTCCCTGACCTCTGACAATGGTTTGTTCAACTAATTCAGTAGGGCTTAACTGGTAATGTAACTGAGCATTTCCGGCTATTCCGGCTGCATGTAACATAGATTTTGGGGGCATCATGGTTGGTACCGACATATGCAAACAATCGTTAGTTAGTGTAAAAATAAGGGAATCCCTCATACCAACAACATCTACGTGTAGGCTTTACACGTTAACAAAAACACTAACATTTTTTTATATCAGTAGTTTTTATTCATGAATATCCTTGTTGTAGGTTTGCACAAAGACTAACCATGCCCAAAAACCTTTTTTTACTGGCTTTTTTACTTTTGTCCTTTGCTTCAATGGCTCAGTCATTGGAACAGGACCCAACAAAAGGTAAATTTAAACAGGAAAATATTTTCTTTGGAACCGGTCTAAATCTGGGTATTGCTTCTCAATCATTCAACGTTGGGTTAAATCCAGAAATTGGTTATAGCATCACCAAATGGCTTGACGCGGGGATCAATTTTAATGTGAATTATTATTCCCAAAATGCAACTGATTTCAGTACGGTTAAATATCAGAACTGGAGTTATGGTGGGGGTAGTTTTTTAAGGGTATGGCCTGTAAATTTTCTTCACTTACAAATTCAACCCGAATACAATTGGATTAATAGCACCCAAAAATTCACCAACTCGCCCAATGTTTTTAAATACAAATACCAAGCAGAAAGTTTGTTGGTGGGTATTGGTTATGGCTCACATTTTATAGGGAGCCGATATTCTTATGTAACCCTGATGATGGATGTGTTGCAAAATCCTTTTTCGCCCTACAGAGACCAATTCAATGATCCCTTACCTGTATTCAGAGCGGGTTTTGGTATATATCTTAGGCCAAGCAGGAAATAACATCGCCAGGGCCATTACAAACAATTAATCGATCTCTCCAAGCCTCATACAAAAAGCCTTGTTGAAACATATTGTCTATATGAGCAATCAAGTGGTTGTAAAAGCCATTACTGTTCAACAAAACAATTTTCTTGTCGTGGATTTTTAAAGTATTCCAAGTAAGCATTTCAAAAAGCTCGTCAAGTGTACCATTTCCGCCAGGCAATACCACGGCTGCATCACAGAGTTCATACATCATTTTTTTCCTGATATGCATATCAGGCACTACCCTTAGTTCAGTAATCCCCTGGTGCCCATGCTCCCATTCCAATAATAGTTCAGGGATTACCCCAATCACTTCTCCCCCATTTGCCATCATGGCATCTGCCACTGCCCCCATTAACCCTTTATTGCCGCCGCCATAAATTAAAGCTATATCATGCAAGGCCATCTGTTTGCCCAATTCAAATGCCTGCTGTTCAAAAATTGGATCCGCACCAGATTTTGAACCACAGAAAACCGCAAAACGCTTTGAAGCCATAACCCTATTTTTAGCAAGGAAAATTAGGTGAATTATTTGTACTATTTTGCCGTTTCTTATTCACCCTAGATTAAAAGCCATGTCTCCAGTTATCTTATTCGGTTTTGTGATTGCCTATTTCTTGATTTTGCTAGCCGTTGCATGGGTGACTGGTAAAAACAGTACCAATGAATCATTTTTTATTGGCAACAAAAGTTCCAACTGGATGTTGGTGGCTTTTGGAATGGTGGGCACTTCTTTGAGTGGTGTAACATTTGTAAGTGTGCCAGGTGCTGTAGCAAAAGAGGGCTTTGCCTATTTTCAAGTAACCCTAGGATATTTAATTGGATATGTTGTCATTGCTTATGTGTTATTGCCTTTGTATTATAGGCTAAACCTCACTTCAATTTACAATTATTTGTCAGACAGGTTGGGTTTTAAATCATACAAAACGGGTGCATCTTTTTTTATATTATCCAGAACACTTGGCGCTACGGCAAGGTTGTATTTGGTTGTGAATATTTTACAAGACGCCATCCTGAATAGCTTTGGCGTTCCGTTCTGGGCCACTACCTTGATCATTTTAGGTATGATTTTACTCTACACTTTTGAAGGTGGGGTTAAGACCATTGTTTGGACCGATACACTTCAAACTACTTGTATGCTCTTGGGGTTGATTATCTGTGTGGTCTATATTCTCAGCAGCTTGAATATTGGATTTGCAGGTAGTGTAGAAGCCATGAGTCAGAAAGGTTATTCTACTATTTTCAATTTCAATCCTGATAGTAAATTGTTCTTTGTAAAACAGATTATTGCGGGAGCATTTATTACCATTACCATGACTGGTATGGACCAAGAAATGATGCAGAAAAACATTTCTGTGAAAACTTTAAAAGACTCTCAGAAAAACATTCTTAGCATGTCTGTTGTACTCATGTTATCTATTCTATTATTCCTTTATTTAGGTGGTTTATTATACCTCTATGCAGGCCAACAAAATGTAGTGGAAACAGGTGATAAATTATTCCCTGCTATTGCCCTGCACCACATGCCTCCATTTGTTTCTGTCATTTTTATCATTGCCCTAATCTCTGCTCTTTTCCCAAGTGCAGACGGGGCCATTACGGCACTTACTTCTACTTTCTGTATAGATATTTTGGGCATCCAGCGCAATACAGCTTTAAGCGATGCGCGCAAAAAACAAATTCGTCAAAGGGTACACTTGGGTTTTGCCGCTATCTTTCTAGTCTTTGTTTTAGTCTTTAAAGTGGTGAATAGCCCAAGTATGATTGGGATTATTTTAAAAGTTGCCAGCTATACCTATGGTCCACTCTTGGGTCTATTTACTTTTGGTATTTTGCTCAAACGTAACGTAAAGGACAACCTAGTGCCCTTGGTTTGTGTGGCATCGCCCTTGCTTTGCTTGGTCATTGATTTAAACCAAAAAGCCCTGTTTGGTTCTTTTGAACTTGGGTTAGAATTATTGATTATCAATGGCTTGATTACCTTTTTAGGACTTTTCCTTATCTCCAAACCCCAAACTGCCCAAGAATAAACTAATTTCGCCCGATGGAATTGGTCCATCCCTTGGCAGAAGCTTATGCCAGTTTACAAAGTAGCCCAGATGATGCCCTTTTAGCGCAGATTCAAGCAGCCACATTGGCCGAGCACGCACATGCCCATATGCTAAGCTCACCTGTACAAGGAAGATTTCTTTCTATGATGAGTCAACTGCTACAACCCAAGCAGATTTTAGAAATTGGCACATTTACAGGATATAGTGCCCTTTGTTTGGCCAAGGGTTTACAAGAAGGTGGCCAATTACATACCATTGAACTGAGGGAAGAAGATGCTTTAAGGTCTAAAGCCAATTTTAGCATTTCTGAAAGGGCAGAGCATATACATTTGCACATTGGCGATGCAAAGACAATTATTCCCAGCCTGAATCAGGCTTGGGATTTGGTTTTTATTGACGCAGATAAAACCGGCTATATTGACTATTACGAATTATTGGTGCCTAGAATGGCCAAGAACGGTCTGATCATTGCAGACAATGTCTTGTTTCACGGACAGGTATTGGAGACGCCTTTGAGCGGCAAAAATGCCAAAGCCATTGACGCGTTCAATGCCCATGTATCTGCAGACCCAAGAACGGAACAAGTATTATTAACAGTAAGAGACGGATTACTCCTGATCAAAATCAAATAAATGAAGCAACTGGTATTATTGATATTATTAGCAGTGGGCACCATAGCACAGGCACAACGTGAAAAAGTGCATGCCTATGTAAACCAATACAAGGACCTGGCCATGGCAGAAATGCGCAGAACCGGTGTACCTGCCTCCATTACTTTGGCACAAGGAATTTTGGAATCTCAATCAGGTGAAAGTAAACTGGCACAAAAATCCAATAACCATTTTGGTATCAAGTGTAAAACCGAATGGACTGGAGAAAAAACATATCATGATGATGATTTGAGACAAGAATGTTTTAGGGTTTACCCTTCTGTTGAAGATTCATATAAAGACCATTCTGATTTTCTAAAAAACCGGGAATACTATACCGCACTTTTTAAACTAGATCCTACTGATGATAAGGGATGGGCTTATGGTCTTAAGAAAGCCGGGTATGCAACTGAAAAAGACTATCCTACCAGGTTATTAAAATTGATTAATGATTTTGAATTGCACCAATACAGTGTGCAGGCTTTAGAGAATAAAGACCTGCCCCAAAGTAATGAGCGCATAGAAACCAAAGCCCCAACTGCTCCAACCAATACACCCATTGTTAAAAGCAGTGCAGTAACGTCTATGCCTATCAACAATAGTCCAAGGCTTAGGGTGATCAATCAAACAAAAGCTCCTGCAGAAGCAGAACAAGAGAAAATGGATTCCCTTGTTACTCAAACGGCAATAGCTATTGAAAATGCACAACAGGAACAGGAATTGGAAAAATCAAATAAGGAAAATTTCAAAGAGCCTGTTAAAAAACCAGCACTCTATCCTTCAGAACCCTTTACCATTAATCACACCAAAGTAATTTTTGCAGCAGCGGGTACCTCTACTTTATCTATTGCTAATAAATATGGGATTTCATTGAGCAAACTATTTGACTTTAATGAAATGGAACAAAAAGACATATTAGACCAAGACCAATTATTGTTCCTAGAAAAGAAATTGAAAAAAGGCGCTAGCGATGTTTATGTTTGCAAAGCGGGAGAAACCCTAACAGAAATTGCGCAGAAAGAAGGAGTGCGTTTAGACGCACTAATGGAATACAATAACCTTACAAAAAACAGTGTCTTGACCGATGGTCAAAAACTACAATTGCGTGCTCCTGAAAAGGCTGCCGGAAAAAATGTAAAATTACCCAAATAGATAACCTTACAATCTGCAGACATGCCAGTAATTGAATTACACAACAGACAGTTTGAACCCTATTTGCCTGAAGCCTTGATTCAAGAAAAAGTAAAAGAATTGGCAGCGCAATTAGACCAGGATTATGCGGGCAAGAAACCTTTGTTTATTGCCATCCTAAATGGTTCTTTCATGTTTGCAGCAGACTTATTTAAATATTTGACCATTGAAGCAGAAATCTGCTTTATCAAATTGGCTTCCTACAAGGGTACCAAGTCTTCTGGACAGGTAGTTACCGCTATTGGCTTGGATATGGATGTAAATGACCGTCATGTAATTATTCTGGAAGACATTATTGATACTGGTAAGACCATGAATGAATTCTTGCCGCAGCTACACAATCAACAGCCAGCATCTTTAAAAGTGGCCATTCTCTTGCACAAACCAGAAGCTACCAAATTTGAAGTTCCAATTGACTATTGCTGCTTTAGTATTCCCAACAAATTTGTCCTAGGCTATGGCTTAGACTTTGATGGTTATGGACGCAATATCAAGGAGATCTACCAATTGGTGGGTGAAGAATAACAATTCCTACAAAGACCTGTCCATTTTTTTTGCCTAATTTAGGTTGTAATAGGATGCCCCATGAAGAAAACAGCCTTTCTGGCTTGCTGTCTTTTGCTGCTTGCACAAGTAGCTTCTGCGCAATATTATTTGCGAGGAGAGGTGCGCAATGAACGGGGAGCCATGTTAGAAGGAGTTAGAATTTATTTGGGTAATAAAACGGGGGCTCCTTACTATAGTGGGAACACTGGCGCATTTGGTATTCCATCAAATAAGATCATGGATACCCTCTTTTTACAAATGGATGGGTACGAGTCTTTTCAACAATTGATAGACACTAGAAAGATCCAAACCCTCACTTTAAAGATGTTGCCAGCTACGGCCAACCTATACAAACACAAACTCAATTCATTTACCAAGAACCTCAATAATTATTCAGGCAATAGTGGTTTAGTAGGAGAAAGTTACAGTAGTCAAGTAGAAAATGAATTTATTGAAGCCAATCAATATCATCAAACGGGTTTTGCGCTCAATATTGACCATGCTTCTTATAGCAATATCAGGCGATTTATCCATAATCAAATGCCCGTTCCTGTAGACGCGGTTCGCATTGAAGAAATGTTGAATTATTTTAATTTTCCGCAGGATACAGGTAGTGCTGCAAGAGATAGTTTTCTGTGTAAGACCAGGGTAACTAGTTGTCCTTGGAATGAAAAAAATAAACTATTTTTTGTCCAGGTAGCAGCACCAAGGTTAAACCTAGATAGTATTAAAGCCAGCAATTTGGTTTTCTTAATAGACATCTCTGGAAGCATGGACAAGCCTAATCGTTTGCCCCTGCTGCAACAGGCTTTCAAGTTATTGGTAGAAAATCTACGCGCCAAAGACACCGTATCCATTGTTACATATGGTGGCAATGTTTCCATCAGATTGAATGGAGTTAGCGGAGCTGAAAAAAAACGCATACAAGACGCTATTGATTCTTTGGATGCAGGCGGTGATACGCCTGGTGGCGATGGAATCAGAACGGCATATACACTTGCTAAAAGAACTTTTATACCTGAAGGAAACAATCGGGTTATTCTTGCCACTGACGGTGATTTTAATGTAGGTGAAGCCACCGAAAAAGCCATGGAAGACTTGATTAGTCAGTATAGACAAACGGGTATTTATTTAACTTGTCTGGGGGTTGGCATGGGTAATTATAAAGACAGTAAACTGGAATTATTAGCCAAAAAAGGAAACGGCAATTTTGCTTATTTAGACCACTTGCAAGAAGCACAAAAAACCCTTGTTACAGAACTTACTCAAACACTTTATGCCGTAGCCAATGACGCGTTTGTAGACATTGATTTTAATCCAGAAATAATCAAGTCTTATAGACTCATTGGTTTTGATAATAAGAAAAATGCCTTAGAAGATAGCACTACCCAATTACAGGGTGGAGAAGTTGGAAGTGGTCATAACCTGATGGCCGTTTTTGAAATAGAACCCAAGGATAGTAGTTTAACAAAAGGTACATTGGGAAACTTGAATATCAATTTCAAAAAGTCCGATTCGCTTGCTTTTCAACAACAGTATTTTGAGATACCATATGCACCTATTGCCTTTCAAGCAGCTGAACAGGATTATCGGTTTGCCACAGCTGTTTGCATGTTTGGGGCCATTTTAAAGCAATCGGCCTACGCCAAAAAAATCAACTTTGATCAAATCTGGTCACTGGCATCACTATCTTATAAAACGGATGATCGCTATCAAAAAGAATTTGTTTCCTTAATAGACGCGGCCAAGCAAATCTACTCACCTGAAAAAAGAAAGCGCAAAAGAAAAACGCAGGACCAGGGCCCTGCGTTCTAACAAATGGTTCTAACAAACTAATATCGCGCTAGCTAAAAGCTTCTCTAACCCTTTCAAAGAAACTTTTGTCTCCCTTATTGGGGTTGGGTTTGAAGTTATCGCTATTGTTTAATTTTTCTAAAATGGCTTTTTCATCTGCACTCAAATGTTGTGGAGTCCAAACATTCACGTGAATCAATTGGTCTCCTCTGCTATAGCCTTGTACTTCTGGAAAGCCCTTTCCTTTTAATCGGAAAATTTTACCACTCTGTGTGCCTGGTGGTATTTTAATTTTGGCCCTGCCATCAATGGTGGGTACTTCTACTTGTGTACCAAATGCCGCATCAGGGAAACTAATATGTAGGTCAAATGCTACATTCAAACCATCGCGTTGCAATTCTGCATGCGCTTCTTCCTCAATTTGAATAATTAGGTCTCCGTTTGATCCGCCACGCTCTCCTGCATTTCCTTTACCACTCATGCTCAACTGCATGCCTTCATGCACACCGGCTGGAATATCTATGCTAATGGTCTCTTCTCCATACACCCTTCCCTCACCCTTACAGTTACCGCATTTAGCAGTAATAGAAGTTCCTTCTCCATTACAAGTAGGGCAAGTAGTAACGGTTTGCATTTGACCCAAGAAAGTATTGGTTACTTTGCGCACTTGTCCACTACCGTGACAGGTATTACAGGTTTGAACACTGCTTTTGTCTTTGGCTCCACTACCCGAACAGGTAGCACAGGAAACATGCTTTTTTACTTTCACATTCTTGGTAACACCCTTTGCCATTTCCTCAAAATTCAATTTGAGTTTGATGCGCAGGTTGCTACCTCTTTGTCCTCTGGCATTTCTTCCACCACCAGATCTAGAACGTCCACCACCACCGCCAAAGAAATTACCAAACATATCGTCACCAAAAATGTCACCAAATTGGCTGAAGATATCATCGGTATTCATGTTGCCGCCAAATCCACCACCACCTGCACCAGGTGCAAATGCAGCATGACCATAACGATCATACTTGGCTTTTTTATCGGCATCACTGAGAATCTCATAAGCATTGGCTGCTTCTTTGAATTTCTCTTCCGCTTCCTTGTCTCCAGGGTTGCGGTCAGGGTGAAATTGCATGGCCACTTTCCGATAAGCTTTTTTAATCTCTTCGGCACTGGCTCCCTTGCTTACGCCCAGTATTTCATATAAATCTCTCTTCATGTATGCTAACTATTGGTATTAATTGCCTACCACCACTTTGGCAAAACGGATGATTTTATCGTTCAGGTAATATCCCTTCATTACTTCGTCCAAGATCTTGCCCTTTAATTCCGGCGTAGGTGCAGGAATTTCAGTGATGGCTTCGTGTTTTTCTACATCAAATTCAGTGTTGATGCTTTCCATGGCTTTTACACCCTTGTTTTGCAAATTGCTCCTGATTTTGTTGAATACCAACAATACACCCTCTTTCTGAGCGGCAATATCATCTGACCCAGACAATTGTTTTTCAGCTCTATCACAATCGTCCAGAACGTCTAGCAAGGAAACAATCACGTCTTTACCGGCTGTTTGAATCAAATCCAACCTTTCCTTGGCGGTTCTGCGTCTGAAATTGTCAAATTCCGCCATCAAACGGAGGTATTTATCTTTTTGCTCCTGTAATTCAGCAGTCAATTTCTCCATTTGGTTCTCTTCTGCAACGGGTTCGTTGAGTTTAGAGGTTCCGGCTGCATTTTCGTCAGTATTGATATCCACTTGGGTGTCAGTCTGGTTGTTTTCTGGATTGTTGTTTTGCTGCTCCATCTCTTTATCGTCTTAATTTATAAAAATTGCTTGATAACCAACTATGTCAAAAATATTGCCAAGCAAAGGAAAGGGAAAAAATGACAGGAGAAACGCTTCACCTATCTTTGCCGAATGACAAAACTGTATCTCAGAAAGAAAATCGCGCCAAGGATTGCCAATGGTCATCCTTGGGTATATGGCAACGAAGTAGAAAAAATTGAGGGCGATGTGGTGGCCGGAGACATAGTAGACGTCTATTATAGTGCTGAAAAATACGCTGGAAGGGGCTATATTAACCCCCAATCCCAGATCTTGGTTAGGTTATTAACCCGAAAACAAGAGACCATTGATGAAGCGTTTTTTCACCAAAAAATAGCCAAAGCTTGGGCTTATAGGCAAAAACTGGGTTATACGGAGAATTGCCGTTTGGTTTTTGGCGAGGCCGATGAACTTCCAGCACTGATCATTGATAAATTCAACGAATATTTTGTGATCCAGACCCTGTCTTTGGGAATGGACCGTTGGAAAGATGCCATTGTGCGTAGTCTGGAAACCATTTTTAGCCCTAAGGGCATTTATGAACGCAATGATGTTCCCGTTAGACAATTAGAAGGACTACCCCTACAAAAAGGATTTTTGTCAGCTGCTTTTGACACCAATATTCAAATTGTAGAGAATGGTTTAAAGTTCTTGGTAGATCTTGAAAATGGTCAAAAAACCGGGTATTTCTTAGACCAACAAGATAATCGCAGAGCCATTCAAAACATTGTCAAAGGGGCTGATGTGCTGGGTGCTTTTACTTATACTGGTACTTTTGAAATTCACGCTGCGGCTTATGGAGCTAAATCTGTTTTGGGTTTAGACATTTCTGAAAATGCAGTTGCTCAAGCCAATAAAAATGCTGCTTTAAATGGACTAGATAGTATCTGCAAATTTGAAGCCATGAATGCTTTTGACGTGCTCAAACAATGGGGTAAAGACGGTCGTAAATATGATGTAGTCATGTTAGACCCACCTGCATTTACCAAGAGTAGAGAGAGTATTGGTAAAGCCATTACAGGTTATAAAGAAATTAATCTACGTGGCATGAAACTCTTGCGCAACGGGGGTTTCCTGGTTACGTCTAGCTGTACCAATTTGGTAAATCCAGAAATGTTTTTGTCTGCTATTGATCAAGCTGCTAAGGACGCACGCAAAAGAATTAGACAAGTAGTGTTTCAAGCACAAAGCTCTGACCATCCCATTATTTGGGGAATGGAAAATACCAACTACCTCAAATTCTTGATTGTAGAAGTTTGCGATAGATAGCCAAATACTGGCATTAAAAAAGCTGCTTATTTGTTTACTTGAAACTTACCGGATTCAACAATTTTTCCGGTCTGATCACGCAATTGATAGATGTACAAACCGCGGAGGT
>CALRXZ020000062.1:0-20526 GCA_943372255.1 Chitinophaga pinensis | reverse complement strand
AAAATTAGTGGCTACTGGTGGTGCAATGCCATAGGCCTGGAGTTTCTGTTTACCACTTTCACTCATCCAATCCGTGGTCCAAGCGGGTGATAGTATTTGTTGAATCTTTACTTGATGAAAACCTGCTTCAGCCAATGCCATTCTAATGTGAGCACCAATCATGTCCATGGCAGGGCAGCCTGTATAAGTGGGTGTTATGGTTAGTTCAACCATATTAGATGTTTCATTAAAAGCTACGGCTCTAATAATGCCTAAGTCAATAATGCTCAAGACAGGAATCTCTGGATCACAGACTGTTTCTAGTATGTTCCAAATGCTTTTTTCTTTGTCTATGACTATAGTTACTTCCATGATTGTTTAATTACCATTCCAGTCCTGGATAGGCCCTTTGTAGAAATTGCATTTCAGCTAATAGGTATCCCAAGTGTTCTGTATGAATGCCCTTTTTTCCGCCTGATTGCATCCAATCATTTTTGGGATGATCCAGGTTGGCTTCTGCTAAAACGGCTGCAATTTTTGCTTCCCAGGCAGCTTTGATATAGGTACTCTGTGTTCCAATTAGTTCTTGCTCATAATCACTGGGTTCCAGCATTTCTCCGGTATAGCTCCACAGCAATTCCAAAGCTTGTTCCATTCTTGCATGACTTTCTGTTGTGCCATCTCCTAAACGCACCACCCAATCTGCACTCCACCTAACATGGTAGGTAATTTCTTTGATGCTTTTATCTGCAATGGCTTTTAGTTGGCCAGTAGCTATTTGATGTAATTCTTGATAGAGAAAAAATTGGTAACTGCCCATTAGAAAATTACGCAAAACGGTTTGCCCCCAATCTCCATTGGGTATCTCCGCAATTAGGCAGTTCTTAAATTCACCTACATCTCTTAGATATGCCAATTGGTCTTCTGTTGTGGGAATGCCCGTTTTCTCTGTGATTAAGAGTGCTGCGTATTGGTAAAGATTTCTAGCTTGTCCTAATTGATCAAGTGCAATATTGGTTAAAGCAATGTCTTGCTCCAATATTGGGCCATGCCCACACCATTGACTATTTCTATGCGATAGAATTAAGACATTGTCTGCTAAATGTAATAGGTATTGAATCTGTTGATTTTCCTTAATCAAGTTACTAATGGATTGCTGTAACATAAGTGATTTTGTGGGTGGAATTACATGTGTTTGAGCGAATCTGGCAAATCATAAAAACTAGGATGCCTATAAATTTTGTCATTGGCAGGTTCAAAAAATTCTGCAGCTGCATCTGGGTCGCTGGCGTGAATATGCTTGCTTTCAACAACCCAAATACTCATGCCTTCATTCCTTCTAGTATAAACGTCTCTAGCATTTTCCAAAGCCATAGTAGCATCTGCCGCGTGTAGGCTTCCAGCGTGTTTGTGATCCAATCCTTGTTTGCTACGAATAAAGACTTCCCATAACGGCCACTCTTTTTGTTGGTCTTGGTTACTTGCTTGTTCTAAACCACCGGCATGGCCATCGCCATAATCTCCGTATAAATATTTTTGAATGATTAGTCTCATGGTTGCTGGGTTTCTATGGTGAGGGAATTAGCGTTTGCTTTTTTATAAGCTTGTTTAGCAGCGTGTGCAATAGCTGCATCTCTAACCCAAGCGCCATCGGCCCAGGCCTTTTTACGCGCTTCTAAACGTTCTTTATTACATGGGCCATTACCTTGTATTACTTGTTTGAATTCTTCCCAATTAATTTCACCATAATCATAGTGTTTGGATTGCTCATTCCATTTTAAATCTGGATCTGGTAGCACCATGCCAAGCAATTTAATTTGCTCTGCAATCATGTCTACAAATTTTTGACGCAGTTCATCATTGGTGAATCGCTTGATCTTCCATTGCATGCTCAATTTGGAATTAGGACTCTCATCATCCTTGGGTCCAAACATCATCAAACTGGGCCACCACCATCTATTAATGGCATCCTGACACATTTGACGCTGAACCTCTGAGCCCTTGCTCAGTTGTAGTAAGCATTCAAAGCCCTGACGCTGGTGAAAACTTTCTTCTTTACAAACACGCACCATGGCCCTTGCATAGGGACCAAAACTAGTGCGGCAAAGTGGTATCTGATTCAATATGGCTGCGCCGTCTACTAACCAACCAATGGCTCCCATATCGGCCCAGCTAAGGGTTGGGTAATTAAATATAGAAGAGTATTTTGCCTTACCACTATGCAATTGTTCATACATTTCATCTCTTGAAATACCAAGGGTTTCTGCCGCAGAATACAAATACAATCCATGTCCAGCTTCGTCCTGCACTTTGGCTAATAGAATGGCTTTTCGCCTAAGGCTTGGGGCCCGGGTAATCCAATTTCCTTCTGGCAACATGCCAATGATTTCACTATGTGCGTGCTGACTAATTTGTCTAATCAGTGTTTGCCTATATTTTTCTGGCATCCAATCCCTGGGTTCAATCTTTTGTTCCTCATCAACCCTTTGCTGGAACTGTTCCTGTAGTTGGTTTGTTGTTTGCTCCATAGGTGACAAATCTAACTAAAATAAGAGAATGCTAACAAATGTTAGCGTTAAAATATTTGTTGAAAATTTCTATCAAGCTGTTAAGGCATTGGGCTTTGTTTTACCTTTCCAATATGATGATCAAAAATTTTAAACAGGTCCTTGCCTTACTAGTTTTTCTCTGCTCCAGTCTTTTTGTGGTTGCTCAGAATCCACCATTCTATAAAGAGATTCAAGCCTTTAAACAAAAAGACAGCATAAGTTTTCCAGCTAAGGGGCAAATTCTATTGGTAGGTAGTTCTTCTTTTACCAAGTGGACTGATGCACAGTCCTATTTTCCAGAACACCCATTGATCAATCGGGGATTTGGTGGATCTTCTTTGCCAGACATGATTAGATATGTAAATGATGTGGTCACAGCTTATGCTCCCAAACAAATTATTATCTATTGCGGGGAGAATGATATTGCCGCATCTGATACTGTAAAAGCAGCCCTAGTATTAGAACGTTTTAAAACCTTGTTTGGATTAATCAGAGACTCCTTGTCTAAGACGCCTATTTGGTTTGTCTCTATCAAACCATCGCCAAGCAGGTGGAAAATGGAACCCGTGATTCTGGAGGCAAATGCAGCCATTAAAGCCTTCTTAAAAAAACAAAAACGCACAGGCTATATTGATATTCACCAAGACATGTTATTAGCTGATGGTTCTGTTGACGGCAGCTTGTTTGTAGCTGATAAATTGCATATGAATCCAAAGGGATATGCCATTTGGCAAAAAAAGATGGCTCCTAAGTTGAAATAGAATTATTTACTATCAAAATCTACCACCAATTTGGCTGACCTTGGGTGCGATTGACAAGTAAGAATAAAGCCTCTGTCAATTTCATCCGGTTCCAAACCATAAACCACATCCATATCTACTTCGCCTTCTAGTAATCTGGCTTTGCAGGTACAGCAAACTCCTGATTTGCATGAGAAGGGAAGGTCTGCACCTTGTGCCATGGCGGCATCTAAAATGCTTGGTCCATTAGCAGCTAAAGGAAAATCAAAACTAATTCCGTCTAGAATTACTTGCACTTCACTAGTGGGTCCATCACTAATTAACTGCTTAGTTGTTTCTATTGTAGTACTGCTTTTTTGAGCAGTAGAAAATAATTCAAAATGGATTTTTTTAGAATCAATGTTTTGTGCTTCTAATGCTGCTCTAATGCTTGCTACCATTGCTTCCGGTCCGCATAGGTAAAAAGCTGCTATCTGATTTAGATGTAAATGATGTTTAATGAGTTGTTCCAATTTTGCTTGGTCAATTCTGCCAAAATTTAAATCTGCGTCTGTTTTCTCTCTAGATAGAATATGAATGACGCTAAAGCGATGTAGGAATTTGTCTTTAAGCGCTTCTAAAGCTTCTTTGAAAATAATGGACTTGCGATTGCGGTTACCATAGATCAAAGTAAAGCTACTATTGGGCTCCTGAACAAGAATTGTTTTGATAATTGAAATAATGGGTGTAATGCCACTACCTGCTGCAAAAGCTGTATAATGATTTGCTGCAAGAGTATCTGGTATATGCTTGAATTTTCCCAATGGAGCTGCCAATTCTACCAGCTCACCTACTTGTAATTTATCATTGATATAATTACTGCAAACCCCATTAGGCAATCGTTTTACAGCAATACTAAATGCTGTTTCTGTAGGACTACTACAAATGGAATAGGATCGAGTTTGCAATTGGCCATCTACCTGAATTCTGATATTGATGTATTGACCAGCAATAAATTGAAAATCTGCTGCTATATTTTCTGGGATTTCAAAAGAAACAACCACTGCGTCTGCAGTTGCTATACTAATGTCTTTGACCTTAATTGGATAAAATCTCATGTAGGGGATCAGGTTTTATCGGTTTACCAAACCTCCAACTAAAATAGAAATCATGTTCTCTTCCAATTCTTCCGCGCTAATTTTTTGAACAGACCTATGCCAGCTCTCAATACCACTAATGGCGTGTAACATAATCAATACAGCAGTGGGTGCATCAATTGATTTGATTTCTTTTTGTTTAATTCCCGTTTCAATGATGGCAGCAAATCGCTTGCGATAAATTCTGCGTTGATTTTGAAAATTGGACAAATAAGGATCACTCAAATGCTTCCATTCCCGATCACTCACATATACTTCTTCATAGTGGTGAATCATTTCATTGATGTGAAAGCGAAGTAATTTTTCAATCTTTTCAGTAGAACTAGTTTTTTCTAATTCCACTTCGTCTATTTTATGTAAGAATCTGTTTGCTACACTAAAGCAGAGCTCGTGTAACAATTCTGTTTTTGACTTAATATGGTTATATAAGCTTGCTGCTTCTACCCCTACTGCTTCTGCAAGATCACGCATGCTGGCTGCCTTGAAACCCTTTTCCCTGAATAGGGTGGCAGCTTTTGTAACAATTACTTCCTTTCTAGTAAGGTTGTTATCGGTTTTTATTCTAGCCATACTGCAAAGATAACATACTAACGTGTGTTAGCGGTAAAATAGAAAAAAAATTCTCTTCACGTTAGTTTGGAAGGTTATTTCACCGTGGTGTTAACCTGAAAATCCGGATTAGATGGGTTAATTGGCAGCATTTAACCCTGTTTTGCCCCAAATGCCCTAGTTTCGCACACCGAAAACAAACTTCAAATCATGTCTTTAGTAGTAGTAGGATCCATGGCTTTTGATGCCATTGAAACGCCTTTTGGCAAAAGTGATAAAATCATTGGTGGCGCTGGTACCTATATTGCTTGGTGTGCCAGTAATTTTACCCCTATCAAACAAATTTCTGTAGTAGGTGGTGATTTCCCTGATTCTGAACTGGCTGCATTAACGGCTAGAGGTGTTGATTTAGAAGGTGTTCAAATTAAGAAAGACGAGAAAACTTTCTTCTGGAGTGGTAAGTATCATATGGACATGAATACCCGTGATACCCTTGACACTCAATTGAATGTGTTGGAAAATTTTCAACCCGTTGTTCCTGATTCTTTTCAGGATTGCGAATTTTTGATGTTGGGTAACCTGGTTCCTGCTGTACAAAGAAGTGTGATTGAGCAGTTGAAAAACAGACCTAAGTTGATCATCATGGATACCATGAATTTCTGGATGGAAATTGCCATGGAAGAATTGAAAAAAACCATTGCATTGGTTGACCTACTCATGGTAAACGATAGTGAAGCCAGACAATTGAGTGGTGAATATTCTTTAGTAAAAGCGGCCAAGACCATTATGGGTATGGGTCCAAAATATTTGATTATTAAGAAAGGGGAACATGGTGCTTTGTTGTTCCATGGTGAAAAAGTATTCTTTGCTCCAGCCCTTCCATTAGAAGAAGTATTTGATCCAACAGGTGCTGGTGATACTTTTGCTGGTGGCTTTATTGGACACTTGGCTAAGACCAAAGACATTTCTTTTGAGAACATGAAAACCGCCATCATTGTGGGTTCTGCCATGGCTTCTTTCTGCGTAGAGAAGTTTGGAACACAGCGTTTGCGCGAAATTAATAAGGCAGATATTGACGCAAGATTGGCAGAATTTGTGCAATTAGTAAACTTTGATATTGACCTTGTTTAAGTAATTTGTCAAAATAATTTTGGCATTACTAATCAATCGCAATAATTTTACTACATCATGATGACAATGAAACATACAAAACGTACAAAGAAACCTCTCTAACGGGAAGGTAACTCTGCGTTGTGTATGATAGATATAACTAGAGGCCTTCCCAAATGGGAGGGCCTTTTTTATTTAAACCATTTATTAATTTCTTTAAAAACCCCAAAAGGGGTGGAGGGTAAAAAATGAAAGTAGCCGTAGTAGGAGCCACCGGCTTAGTTGGCACTAAAATGTTGCAGGTTTTGGCAGAACGTAATTTTCCGGTAACTGAAATTGTTCCGGTAGCATCTGAAAGGTCCGTTGGTAAGGAAGTTGTCTTTAAGGGCAAGTCTTATAAGGTGGTAAGCATGGATGATGGAATTGCAGCCAAACCAGCCGTGGCTATTTTCTCTGCAGGTGGTGGTACCTCACTAGAATGGGCACCCAAATTTGCAGCTGCAGGCATTCGTGTAATTGATAATTCTTCAGCATGGCGTATGGATCCTACTAAGAAATTAGTAGTGCCAGAAGTAAATGCTGAAGTGTTAACTGCAGATGACTTTATCATTGCTAATCCCAATTGTTCTACTATTCAAATGGTGGTGGCTTTACAACCCTTACACCAGAAATATAAAATCAAACGCGTTGTTGTAAGTACTTATCAAAGCGTTACTGGAACAGGAAAAAAAGCGGTTGACCAATTGTTCAATGAGCGCAAAGGAATTGAAGGAGAAATGGCCTACAAATACCAGATTGACTTAAACGTGATTCCTCAGATTGATGTGTTCTTAGAAAACGGATACACTAAGGAAGAAATGAAGATGGTTAAAGAAACAAATAAGATCATGCAAGATGATAGTATTAAAGTAACTGCCACAACTGTTCGTATTCCAGTAGTAGGTGGACACAGCGAAAGCGTGAACGTAGAATTTGAAAATGAATTTGACTTGGCCGATGTAAAAGCGCTATTGTCAACTGCACCTGGAGTGGTGGTACAAAATGATGATGCTACTCAGTTTTATCCAATGCCATTATGGGCACACGAGAAAGACGAAGTATTTGTGGGTCGTTTGCGCAGAGATGAAACGCAGGACAAGACTTTGAATATGTGGATTGTGAGTGATAACCTTAGAAAAGGTGCTGCTACCAATGCTGTTCAAATTGCTGAATATCTATTGAGCAAAGGATTGTTATAAAGAAAATGTTTGTGTTTTTTGAGGCCTCTTGAATTTCAAGGGGCCTCTTTTTATTGGTTAAATCATTGCTTGGGTGATTCTTTGCTACCTTTAAGAAAAGCAAGATCATGTCTACCGAAAATGCATTGGATCCAAGCATAGGTCAAACTATGTTTGATCTAACAGCAGCCAAGCAATGCTTTCAACCCAGATTGGCCAATTCTCACAAGGGCAGCCATGGTCATGCATTACTGCTAGCAGGAAGTACTGGGAAAATGGGAGCTGCCATCATAGCAGCTAAAGCCTGTTTGCGAGCTGGTGTTGGTTTATTAACGGTTGGCGTACCAGAACATACTGGAGCTATGATTCATACAACTTTGCCGGAGGCGATGGTGCTTGATAGAGAACAGGATTCTTTGATCTATCAGCAATATCAAAGTGTTGGGATTGGTCCTGGTTTGGGTGTTGACGCTCTTTCTATTAATCAGGTTAGCGCTCTATTGGAATCTGGTTATCAGCAAATAGTCTTGGATGCAGATGCACTCAATATTTTATCTGTGCATCCTTTACTGATGCAGTTGGTTCCCAAACAAGCCATATTCACACCACATCCAAAAGAGTTTGATAGACTGTTTGGGAAGTTTGACAATGATGATCAAAGAAGAGAAAAAGCGCTAGCAGTGTCAAAAGCAAATGGATGGGTAATTCTTCTTAAAGGTCACCAAAGTTTTGTTGCCGCTGATGGCATAGGAACCTTTAATACAACAGGCAATGCGGGTTTGGCCAAAGCTGGTTCTGGGGATTGTTTAACCGGCATTATTACTGCATTATTAGCACAGGGATATTTACCAGCAACAGCTACTAGGTTAGCTGTGTTCTTGCATGGCTTGGCTGCAGATCTTTCTCTAGAAAATCAGTCAATGGAGTCCATGCTAATTACCGATACAATTGAATCTTTGGGTAAAGCTTTTAAGCAGCTTGCAACTTAAAAAAGTTGGTACTAATCTTCTACTGCTCTGTTTAAAAATACAATCAAGGGTTGCAATGCTTCAAATGCTTTGGCAATGGTTTTCACTAATTGTTTTTCTGTCAGTTCCTTATCCGCAATGGGAGAAAGCGCAATCCAACTTTTCAATTTTAAGTATTCTATAGCAGGATTTTCTTTTTCGTATCCTTTTGGCTCTCTGACCAAGGCCATTCCTTCTGATCTATCTAAGTCTCCATACTGTTGTTTGAAATTTTTATGCTTCAATATTTTTTGGAACTCTGGCCAGTTATAGTCAATTTCTTGTCTAATTTTTTTCATCTTATCAGCCTCCGCCATATAGAGACCTCCTCCTACAAAACTCTTACCTCCTGGTTCAAAATGAAAATAATATCCAGCGGTCAAAGCCTTTTTTCCACCACTATTAATACTGGCACCCATATTGGTTTTATAAGGTGCTTTGTTTTTGCTGAATCTAACGTCTCTATTGATTCTAAACACACATTCTTTGGCGCTTAAATGCGCAATGGATGGGTCTTTCTTGGAAGTTTCTTTAATTACATCATTCACCAATGCAGCAAAATCTGCTTTGCAGTCTTCATAGACTTTTCGGTTTTTATCAAACCATTCTTTGCTATTGTTTTTTTCTAATTGTTTTAGAAATTGTAAAGAGCTATTGGCTAACATGCTTATTAATTTTGTTCAATTAAATTAAGAAATTCTTCTTCGGATAAAATACGGATACTTCCTATTTTTTTGGCTTTTTCTAATTTGCTTCCTGCGTCTTCGCCCACAACCAAGTAATTGAGTTTACTACTCACACCAGACAATAATTTTCCGCCATTGTCTTCTACCATTTGTTCTGCATCTGATCTCTTTAGCCTAGTTAGTGTACCAGTAAATAAAAAGGTTTGACCACCCAAACTGTCTTTACCCGAACTTTCTTTTTTGGTGTTTTTAATTTGAAGACCCAATTCCTCCAACTCATGCAGCATCTGCATATTCTGTTCATTCTGAAAAAATTGGTGAATGCTTTTTGCCACTTTCACGCCTACGTCTTCTAAGCCCAAAAGTGCCGCTTCATCCATGCTGTGAAAATCATAAACCTGTTCAACAGCATTGGCTAGGGTTTTTGCAGTAGTTTCTCCAACAAAACGAATCCCCAATCCATAGATTAATCTATGCAAGGGTTGTTGTTTAGAAGCTTCAATAGCGGCTTGTAAATTATCCATACTTTTCTTGCCAAATCCTTCCAATTTTGAAACTGCATCAAAGGATAATTTATAAATACCGGGAATGTCTTTTAGTAATCCTAATTCATAGAATTTGCGCACGTTGGCTTCTCCAAAGCTTTTGATATCCATGGCATCCTTGCTCACAAAATGGATCATGCGTTCTACCACTTGGGCTTCACATTCTATATTAATGCATCGCCATACGGCTTCTGTTTCTTCCTTGAATAATTGGCTTTTACAAACAGGACATTCTTTTGGAAATTGAATACTAATTTCTACACCTGTTCTTAATTCTGTAAGTGATTTGACTATCTGTGGAATTACATCGCCCGCGCGTTCAATCAGCACTTGGTCTCCCAGTTTCAAATCTTTCTCTCGAATATATTCTTCATTATGCATTGAGATACTAGATACAGTGACTCCTGCTAAGTATACAGGATCCAATTTGGCAACAGGGGTTACTGCACCAGTTCTGCCTACCTGAAATTCTACTCCTCTTAAATAGGTGGTAGCCTGTCTGGCTTTGAATTTAAAAGCAATGGCCCAACGCGGGTGGTGCGATGTCATACCCAATTGTTCCTGTTGGGCCAGACTATTCACTTTCACCACCATGCCATCAATTTCATAGTCTAGATTGTCTCTAACTGATTCAAATTCCAAACAATAATCTATAACTCCCTGAATGCCTTCAGAAATTCTTTTTTCTTTTTGAGGGCTTTTGAAACCAAGGTCCCATAAGAGTTGTAAGGACCCTGCATGGGTACTTAATTCAGCAACTGATTCTCCATTGCTTGACTGGTAATAACTTACATGATAAAGAAAGGCGTCTAAATTTCGGTTGCCTACTTCTCTTGGGTCTTTCATGCGCAAACTACCACTGGCGGCATTTCTTGGGTTAGCCAATGGTGCCAATCCCTGTGCCGTTAATTGTTCATTGTAGCGGTGAAAGGAATTTTTGCTCATGATCACTTCCCCCCTGATTTCTATTTGTTGAATACCGTAATCAGAAAATTTTGCCTTGAGTGGAATGGATCTGATTTGTTTGATATTATTGGTGATGTCTTCTCCAGCAACCCCATCGCCCCGCGTAACCGCCCTTACCAACAAGTCATTTTCATAAATCAAAGAGATACTTGCCCCATCAAATTTGGGCTCAATGCAATAAGTAATCTTATCCGTTTCGCTCAGTTCTCTTGCTTTTCGGTCAAAATCATTGAGGTCATTAGCGTTATAGCTATTGTCTAAGCTTAACATGGGTACTAAATGCGCTACTGTTTGAAAGCCCTGGTTCAAGCTGCTACCCACCCGTTGGGTAGGAGAGTCCTTGGTTATCCAGTCTGGATATGTTTTCTCAATGGCTTCTAATTGTTTGTATAGCTGGTCGTATTCTGTGTCTGAAATCAATGGATCATTCAATACATAATACCGATATTCATGAAAACGCAAGACCTCTTTTAACAGGTTCAACTGAAAAATATCGGTGATACCGGAAAAAGGCTGGGCCAAAAATGCTTTGCCTGCAGCTTGTAAAGATTGTGTTTCAGTAGTAGAATACATGCATTTGGATTGGGCATTAAAGTTAGGGGCTGAAAGGCTTTTAAATAGAACTACTATGTATAATTTACACATTATTCTAAAAAATTGTACCTTCCGCAACCGATTGCAAAAAGCCCCTGGTTTTTTTCAAAATTTGAGCCATGAAAAAGCATGTTACAGTAGCACCACATGAAGAACATTTGATCAAGGACGCCAAAGCCTTGGTACAAGCCTATCCCAGCGTTCCATTAACAGTGGACTGTGTGATTTTTGGATTTGAAGAGAACAAACTCAAAGTGCTTGTTATTAAAAGTGACTTGGAGTATTACAAAAACCATTATTCTTTATTGGGAGACATAGTTAAAGACAATGAGGAATTAGATGAAGCTGCCTATAGAATTTTGAAAGAAAGAACAGGAATGAATGACGTGTTCTTAGACCAAGTGCGCACTTTTAGCCACCCTAACCGCCACCCAGGTGGAAGGGTTATTACTGTAGCCTATTGTTCCTTACTTAATATTAACCACCACCAGTTAAAAATTCATGACAATGACCTTAACTGGCATAGTTTGCCCACACTAGGCGAAATGGCTTTTGACCACAAGGAAATTGTGGATCAGTGCTATGGTTGGTTGCAAAAAAGGATTCAAGAACACCCTTTAGGTTTTAATTTGTTGCCTGAAAAGTTCTCTTTGAGAGAATTGCAGAACTTGTATGAAGCCATTTTGGCCGTAAGTCTTGACAGGAGGAACTTCCGTAAGAAATTTGCCAGTATGGACTTACTCATTGACATTGATGAGATGGAGCAAGACGTTCCACATAGGCCAGGTAAGTTGTACAAATTCAATTTTGAGAAGTACGAAAAGAGCAAAAGAAAGTGGATTGGGATTGATTTTTAGGGATTTTAACCCAAAAATGCCCATTTAAGACCATTTCCATCCAAAAACGCTGCAAGAAACAATGACAAAAAATATTAATTTTTTTATGTGTAAAAAATACACAACTTTGCAATAATGTGTTAATTTCACACATTAATAACGCAAACGATTGCTGTTATCCATTGGTTAATGCAAACGATTGCAACTTCAACGCCTATATGAAAAGACTTGGTTTAATACTAGTGTTTTTCTCTCTTGCATTCAGCAGTGCTGCGCAACTGTTGACAAGTCTTCCTGAATTCATTCAGGAATCATCTTCTACTATAGAGATTACAGCAGATGCAAATTTTGGTAATAAGGGTATTAAGGATTATGCCATTACTTCTGATGTGTATGTACATATTGGATGCATTACCAGTTTAAGTGCAAGTAGTACGGATTGGAAATATTCCAAATTCACTTGGGGTACTACTGCAACAGCAGCGCAAGCCAGTTATCTTGGAAATAACAAATGGAAATTTACCATTACTGGTGGATTGCGTAGCTTTTTTGGTATTTCTAATGCGAGTGAGAAAATTTTGAAAATTGCCATTCTTTTCCGCTCAGGTTCAGGCTCTATAAAATTGGCAAACGCCGATGGTTCTGATATGTATGTTCCCGTTTATGAAGCAGGAAATAATATTAGAATTACTGATCCATTTAAGCAACCATTGTATACACCAGCTGCTGAACCCATTAATAAAACAGTTGGACAAACCATAGCCGTCACTGCCAAGAGCAGTTCAACTGCTGATTTGAAATTGTATTTTAATGGAACTCAGGTTGCTTCTCAAACAGCAGCTACTACTATTAGTAATACGCCAACTATCACAGCTAGTGGTAATCAAGTAGTCATTGCTGAGTCAGTGATTGGGAGTAGTACGGTTAGGGATACTATTAATTTTTTTGTTGCCAATACCACCGTTGTTGCCCCATTACCTGCTGGTGTAAAACAGGGAATCAATTATGAGTCTGGAGATACCTCAGTAACCTTGGTTTTATACGCGCCTTTAAAAACAAGGGTAACTGTTGTAGGTGATTTTAATAATTGGACAGAAGATAGTAAATACCAAATGAATCAAACCCCAGACGGAAATAACTATTGGGTAAGGATTACTGGTTTAACAAAAGGAACAGAATACGCGTATCAATTTATAGTTGATGGCAGTTTAAAAATTGCCGATTACAATACAGAGAAAATTTTGGATCCTTTTAATGATCCATTTATTACTACTAATACCTATCCCAATCTCAAAGCCTATCCCACTGGAAAGACAACAGGTATTGTGAGCATATTGCAAACTGGTAAAACTGCCTATAATTGGCAGGTAGCTAATTTTAAAAGACCAGACAAACGCAACTTGGTGATTTATGAAATGTTGGTGCGTGATTTTGTGGCCACTCAGAATTTCCAAACCGTAAAAGATACCCTTAGCTATTTAAAAAGACTGGGTGTTAATGCCATTGAAGTAATGCCATTTAATGAGTTTGAAGGGAATAATAGTTGGGGTTATAATCCTAGTTATTATTTTGCTCCTGACAAGGCTTATGGCAATGAAACTGTCTTACGCCAATTCATTGATGAGTGTCACAAACAAGGCATTGCAGTAATCATGGATATGGTGCTCAATCATTCTTTTGGTCAGTCACCTATGGTACAGTTGTATTGGGATGCCGCCAATAACAGACCTGCCAGCAATAGTCCTTGGTTTAATCCAGTTGCTAAACATCCATTCAATGTTGGCTATGATTTTAACCACGAGTCTCAGGCTACCAAAGATTTTACTGATAGGGTTATGGAGCACTGGATGACCCAGTACAAAATAGATGGCTTCCGTTGGGATTTGTCTAAAGGATTTACACAAGTAGATAATTTGAATAATGTAAATGCCTGGAGTAATTATGATGGAACAAGGGTGGCTATATGGAAAAGGATTTATGACAAATTGCAAACCATATCTACAGATGCATATTGCATATTAGAACATTTTGCCGCCAACCAAGAAGAGATTGAATTGTCTAATTATGGTATGCTACTATGGGGTAATGCCAATTACCAATTTAACCAATCTACTATGGGCTATAGTAGCGGATCCGATTTTCAAAACGCCATTTTCAATAGTAGTGCCAAGGGTTGGTCTAAACCACATTTAGTGGGTTATATGGAAAGCCATGATGAAGAAAGATTGAATTATAAAAACATCAATTTTGGAAATTCTTCTGGAGCTTATAATACCAAGGACCCAGCAACTGCATTAAAAAGAAATGAAATGGCCACTGCTTTTTGGGCCATGATTCCTGGTCCAAAAATGATCTGGCAATTTGGTGAGTTGGGTTATGATTTTTCTATTAATACCTGTAGCGATGGTGTTACTGTTGATGCCAATAATTGCAGATTGAGTACCAAGCCAATCAAATGGGATTATTATAATGTAACTGGAAGAAGGGCATTGTTTGAAGTATACAAGCAATTATTAGCGCTAAAGAAAACACCTAATTATTTTACCACATTTACAACTAGTAATGTGACTTATGATTTAGGTGGAAATACCAAATGGTTGAAGTTGGTTACTGACAGTTTGAATGTATTGGTGGTTGGTAATTTTGATGTTGTAGCCAATACGGTAAATGTGGCTTTCCCTAATGCTGGAACTTGGTACAGTTATTTAACTGGCACTAGTAGAACAGCAACAGGTGCTACAGAGACCTTGAATCTTCAGCCCGGTGAATATTATGTTTATACTAATAAAGACGTACGCAATACGGTTTCAACTGCCTTGTTTACACCTAGCATTCCTGCAATAGATCTGTCTTTAAGAGTATTACCCAACCCAGTAAAAGAACAAGCTATTGTTAGTTACAATTTACCAGAAAGTGGTAAAGTGTCTTTACAATTATTGGGTATGAATGGAGCTAGACTTGGAAGTCTGTTTCAGGGTTTTCAATCAAAAGGTAGTCATACAGCACCTATTAATACTGTTACAAATTCATTTAAACAATATGTACCAGGTGTTTATTTGTTACAGCTAACCATTAATGGGAAACAGCAAACCACAAAATTTATCATAACACATTAAGATATGAATCAATTTTTCAAACATATTGAATGGTTTCCAGCACCTGGTTGAGTGTTGTAAACCTGTTTCAATGAAAACTGCCAATTGACCATTTTTATTTCAAAAACCAAGATTTATGAACATTAAACGATTGCTATTTGTCTTTGCTACGGCGATGCTGGCATTTGTAATGCCTGCTCTGGCTCAAGACAAAGTAGTTACCGGTAAGGTAACTGACTCAAAAGACGGTACGCCACTTGTTGGTGCAACCGTATTGGTTAAAGGAACTACCATTGGTATGTCTACCGATGCTACTGGTTCCTTCTCTTTCAAAGTTCCTGCTTCTGCAACTACATTGGTGATTAGCTCAGTAAGCTATAGCGCTAAAGAAGTTGCCATTGGAACTGGAAACGTATCTGTGCAACTAGATCAAGCCAACGCTGCTTTGAATGAAGTAGTTGTTATTGGTTATGGTTCTGCACGTAAGAAAGACCTAACTGGTTCTGTAGTTAGTATCTCGGCCAAAGAATTCAACAAAGGAGCAATTACTACTCCTGAACAATTGATTGCTGGTAAAGCTGCTGGTGTACAGATTACTTCTAATGGTGGTGCACCAGGTGCAGGTAGTACTATCCGTATTCGTGGTGGTGCTTCTCTAAACGCTAGTAATGATCCGTTGATTGTAGTAGATGGAGTTCCATTGAGCAACAATGGAATTAGTGGTCAAGCTAATCCTTTGTCTTTGATCAACCCTAACGATATTGAAAACTTTACCATTTTAAAAGATGCATCTGCCACTGCTATTTATGGTGCTAGGGGTTCTAATGGTGTTATCTTGATTACCACTAAGAAAGGTGCAAAAGGTACTCCTAAATTTACCTTTAGCTCACAACTGGCCATTCAAACACCTACCAAACAAGTAGATGTAATGAATGCTGATCAGTTTAAAGCCTTGGTAAACAAAAATGGTAATGCAGCTCAGATAGCTTTATTGGGAACTGCCAATACCAACTGGCAAGACCAAATTTATCAAACTGCTATTGGTACAGATAACAACTTTGGTGTTTCTGGTGCTATTAAGAATATTCCTTACCGTGTATCTCTAGGTTATTTGAATCAAGACGGTATTTTGAAATCTGGCAACTTAGAAAGAACCAGTTTGGCTATTAACTTAAGCCCTAAATTTTTCAATGACCATCTTTCAGTAAACTTGAGTGTGTTAGGAACTTCTAGCAGGTCAAAATTTGCAAATGAAGGTGCCATTGGTGCAGCTGTAACATTTGATCCTACCAAACCAGTTACTTCTGGTAACAATCGTTTTGGTGGATACTGGGAATGGCTTGATCCAACTTCTATTAGTGGTTTAAAAGGTCTTTCTCCAAAGAACCCATTGGGTATTTTGTTGCAGAATGACAACCGTAGTAAAGTACAACGCAGTGTAGGTAGTGCACAGATTGATTACAAACTGCATTTCTTGCCTGACTTACATGTGAAAATGAATGCTAGCTATGATATCTCTCATAGTGAAGGAACCGTGAAAGTGACTGAGAGTGCAGCATCTTCTTACAAACGTTTCCAAGACGCGTCTAATGCGTACAAAAGTGGTGTGAATAACAATTACAAACAAGATGTGTCAAACACTTTCTTGCAATTGTATCTGAACTATGTGAAGAATTTCAAATCAATTGATAGCCGTTTAGACATCATGGGTGGTTATGAATATAATAACTATTTGACCACTAACTATAACTACGCTGACTATAGTTCTGATGGAACAAAACGTCCTAACTCAGATCCTAACTTTGCGTTTGATAAACCTGAGAATACCATTCTTTCTTGGTTTGGTAGGATGAACTTTACCATTCAAGACAAGTATATCATTACTGCTACTTTCCGTAGAGATGGATCTTCTAGGTTTAGCCCTAGCAACCGTTGGGGTAACTTCCCTTCTGCAGCATTTGCTTGGAAAATGAAGCAAGAAGATTTCTTGAAAGAAGTTGACGTAATTTCTGATTTGAAATTCCGTATTGGTTATGGTATCACTGGTCAACAAGATGGTATTGGTAACTATGACTATATTACCAATTACTTCAAGAGTGAAACAACTGCTCAGTATCCCTTTGGAAATACTTACTATCAAATGTTTCGCCCAGCGGGCTACTATGCCAACAGGAAATGGGAACAAACTGCTTCCTTTAACGTGGCATTGGATTATGGTTTATTCAACAACAGGGTAACCGGTTCAATTGAATACTATAATAGAAAAACAACTGACTTGTTAAACTTGATTACTCAACCTGCTGGTACCAACTTCTCTAACCAGATTGTTGCCAACGTAGGTGATATGGAAAATAAAGGTGTTGAATTTAGTTTGAATGCAACTCCAGTAAGAACCAAGAATTTGGTTTGGGATTTTGGATTCAACATTACCTATAACCAAAACACCATTACCAAGTTGACTATCTCTGAAGATCCTAACTATCCTGGTAACTTGTATGGTGGAATTTCTGGTGGTACTGGTAATAGTATCTTGATTAACTCTGTAGGTTTCCCTAGAGGTTCTTTCTATGCTTATCAGCAAGTGTATGACAAAGCTGGTAACCCAATTGATAATTTGTTTTCAGACAGAAACCGTGATGGTTTGGTGAGTGACAAGGATTTGTATCGTTACAAGAACCCAGATCCAAAAGTATTCTTAGGTTTAAATTCTAATATCACTTACAATAAGTGGAATGCAGGATTTGTGATGAGAGCTCATTTGGATAACTACCTGTACAATAACGTTGCTTCTAGTACCGGAACCATTCGTAACGTGTTGAATCCTTTGAACTTCTTGAGCAATGGGTCAACTGATGTTTTGGCTACTAATTTTAGCGGAAATGGTTCTCAATACTATTTGTCTGACTATTATATCCAAAATGCTTCTTTCTTAAGAATGGATAATATTTATGTGGGTTATAATTTTGGAAAAATATTTCATGACAAAGCCAACCTTCGACTTGGCGCCAACGTACAGAACGTGTTTGTGATTACCAAATACAAGGGTACTGATCCTGAAATCAATGGTGGAATTGACAACAATTTCTATCCAAGACCAAGGACTTATGCTTTGAGCCTGAACCTTGATTTCTAATATCCATGCAAATACAAACAATTAAAAAATTCTTTATGAAACATAATTTTTTCAAAAAACTAATGGTGATAGGCTTTGCGGCGGGCACCCTGGTTTCCTGCACTAAAAAGCTGGACCTGACCCCCACCAATGGTACTACTTCTGCAATTGTTTATAGTACTCCATTGGGCTATACACAGGCTATGGCCAAAGTGTATGGTAGTTTTGCTTTGACTGGTAATACTGGTCCTGCTGGTAATGGAGACGTACAAGGTATTGATGAAGGTACTTCTGATTTCTTCCGTCTTTATTGGAAGGCTCAGGAATTAAGTACTGACGAAGCCGTAGTTGCTTGGGGTGACCCAGGTATCCAGGATTTCCACAAAATGAACTGGACTTCTGACAACCCCATGTTAAAGGGATTGTACTATCGTTCTTATTACCAAATCACTTTGTGTAATGACTTTATCAACCAAGCATCTGATGCCAACCTTTCTGCAAGAGGAATCTCTGGTGCTGACGCTGATAAAATCAAAAAATTCCGTGCAGAAGCTAGGTTCCTGAGAGCTTACCAATATTCAGTTTTGATGGATTTATTTGGACCAGTTCCAATGGCAACTGAAAAAGATCCTTTGGGTAGTTTTCTTCCACCTCAGGCAAAGCGTTCAGAAGTATTTAGCTATGTAGAATCTGAATTAAAAGCCATTGAAACAGAATTAGTAGACGCAAAAGCCAATGAATATGGCCGTGCTGATAAAGCTGCTGCTTGGTCTTTACTATCAAGAATTTATTTGAATGCTGCAGTTTTTACTGGCACTCCTAAATTCACAGAAGCTGCTACTTATGCCAAAAAAGTAATTGATGCAGGTTATACCCTAGTTGCCAATTATCCTTGGTTAATGCGCGCTGATAACGATTTAAATACCAATGAGTTTATTTTCAGCATCAGATATGATGGTTTGAAAACACAGGGTTATGGTGGTACCACTTTCATGTGCCATGCTTCTCTGGGTGGTTCTCAAAATGCGGGTGACTACGGTTTGGATTTTGCTTGGGGCGGTATCCGCACTACTAAAAACTTACCTGCTTTGTTCCCTGATGTTACAGGTGCAAAAGATAAACGTGCACAGTTCTATACATCTGGACAAAACTTGGAGATCAATGATCTTACTTCTTTTACTGATGGATACGCGATTACTAAATTCATTAATAAAACAAGAGCAGGTGCTAATGGATCAAACCAAACATTTGCTGATATTGATATGCCTTTGTTCCGTTTAGGTGAAGCTTATCTAAACTATGCTGAAGCAGTTTTAAGAGGTTCTACAGTAGGTGATAAAGCAACTGCTATTACCTATATCAACAACTTAAGAGTGCGTGCTTATGGTAACACTTCTGGTAATGTTTCAGATATTGATTTGAACTTCATTTTAGATGAAAGAGCAAGAGAATTGTACTGGGAAGGATTCCGTAGAACTGACCTAGTTCGTTTTGGAAGATTTGTAGAGAGCAGTTATCTCTGGCCTTGGAAAGGTGGTGTAAAAGACGGAACTTCAGTTGGTGATTTCCGTAAATTATTCCCAATACCTTCTTCCGATGTTTCTTCTAACGTGAACTTGAAACAAAACCCAGGTTATTAATACAACAACTAACAAAAACTATAAATCATAAATTATGAAAACATTACTCTCAAAGCTGTTTTTCATATGCGCAACAGCCACAATGTTTGTTGCTTGTAAAAAAGACGAAGCAAGGGAATCTTTTCTGGGTGGCAAGGAGCCGGTTTTAACCTCCAGTGCTACCACCAGTATTCCATTGGCTTTTGTTGACAAGGATAAGAACGCAGTTACTTTTAATTGGACCAATCCAAATTATCAGTTTGCTTCTGGTGTAAGTTCACAAGACGTTACATACACTTTGGAGATAGATGTAACAGGAAATAATTTTGCTGGGGCAGGAAAACAAACTGTATCTATTGCAAAAGATCTTTCTGTATCATTTACACAGAGCGTATTCAATGATTATTTGTTAAACCAATTGCAATTAGCACCTGGTGTTTCTAAGAGTATTGACGTACGCGTTACTGCTTCATTATCTTCAGTAGTTTCTAAATTGGTTTCTAACACTATGAAGTTTAATGTAACTCCTTATGCTATTCCTCCTAAAGTAACTCCACCAGCTTCTGGCGAATTGTATATTACAGGTAGTGCAGTTGCAAGTAGTTGGACAAATAGCCCACCACCAACTCAAAAGTTCACCAAAGTGTCTACTACTTTGTATGAATTAACTGTTCCTTTGATTGGAGGTCAGTCTTATACTTTCTTGCCAACCTTTGGATCTTGGAATGACAAATACAGTATTGCAATCAAGAATAATCCTGATGCAGTAAATGGTGGTGACTTCCA
>CALRXZ020000061.1:0-20876 GCA_943372255.1 Chitinophaga pinensis | reverse complement strand
AGCCAACCACTGTGCTGGGCTTACAAATCCCCCGGGCAAACGCAAACGAATCATAAAAGAATACAACCTGTCTAATTTCTTGGCTGCACGTTCTTCTCTTCTATCACGATCGTCTTGTTGGTACATGCCATGAAACTTAATCACAGCTTGGTCATCTTCCCGAATTGCACCGGTAAGCTGGTCACCCAAACTTTCTTGAATGGTTCCACGCAAACCACGGCTTGCGGTTTTAATGCCTTCTATATTGGATAATTTTTCTTTTGCAGACATGCTATAGTAGATAAACTTTAATTAATGGATCAATACACGTCTTTGTGGTATCGATGGTTCTCTTTTAATTCATTGAAATAGGCTTTGGCAGCTTCTTCTGTTTTGTTACCATGGGTTTGAATCAGTTCTATCAAAGCATTTTCTACATCCGTACTCATGGGATCCTTTTTACCACAGATATAGACATAAGCGCCACCCTCAAGCCATTGAAACAATTCTGCTCCTTGCTCTTTGATTCTATGCTGTACATAAATTTTTTCTTTTTGGTCTCTTGAAAAAGCCAGTTCCGCTTTATTTAAAACACCAGTAGCATACCAGTTTTGAATTTCTGTTTGGTATAAGAAATCAGTAGCAAAATGTTGTTCCCCAAAAAACAACCAGTTTCTTCCAGTTGTGCCAAGAGCTTCACGCTCATACAAGAATCCCCTGAATGCGGCAATACCTGTTCCGGGACCAATCATAATCACGTCCTTGTCTTCAGTAGGCAGTTTGAAACGCTTGTTTTTTTGAACAAAAAATGACAACTGATCACCCACTTGATGTTTGCTTAAAAAATCAGAACAGCGTCCATATTTTTTCTCCTCTCCAATCCAAAAAATATCTCTTGCAACGGTTATATGTACTTCTTCGCCTTGAGCAGCTGGAGATGATGACACTGTATATAATCTGGGAGACTGGGCAATCAACACATTTAGAATTGCTTCTACTGTCTCTTTTGATTGAATAGTATATTTTTCAAGAATACCCAGCAAATCCAGATTGGAACCTTTTACATCTTGACCAATAATGACACCAATTCTTTCTAATACTTTTTCTGAGAGATTAGCAATATTTAGTTTAGCATCTAATAATTCATAGAGCGAAGAAGTCAATGATTTATAAACAAATTTAGTAGCACCATCAATGCCAGTTACAGATAAAATAGTCGCTACTGTTGTAGGATCATTTTTAGGAACAATGCCAATTGAATCACCAGACTCATAGGTTAAACCCTCTGCAGCAATTTCAATATGCCAGGTTTCTTTTTTTGAACCTCTGTCATTCAAATTAAAATGTGTGAGAATTTCTCCCTGATAAATAGTTTTTCCTGCAGGTTTAGCAGCAGGCTTGACAACTGTTTCAGTTGCTTTTGTCTGCTCCACTGGGATTGATTGACCAGCCTGAAATACCTGATCTAAAACAGATTGGAACCATCGCTCTGCGTCAGTTTGATAATCCAAATCACATTTTTGTATGGGCACAATTCTTTTGCCACCCAGCTTTTCTAATTGGCTATCTACGTCTTCGCCGGCTTTGCAAAACAAGGGATAAGAGATATCGCCCAAGGCTAAAACGCTGAATTTTAATTGGGGTAATTGGAATCCACTGCGATGAATATGGTCATAGAATTTTTGGGCAGCTGGTGGCGGATCTCCCTCACCCTGTGTGCTGATCACTGTTACAAAATACTCTTCCTTTTGCAAATCGCTCAAGCGATATTGATCCAAACTAACCAGTTTGGTCAGCAGCTTTTTTTGTTTGGCAATAGCCACTAAATCGGTTGCTAACTTTTTGGAATTACCCGTTTCTGTGCCATAGGCGATGGTCAATTTTTGGGGAGCACCAACAGGAATATTGGTTGAGGCGGTTGTTAAACCTTCACACAATAATCCACTGAGGTAACCATTGACCCAAGCAAGCTCTTCTTTGGTTGCATTTTGCACCAAGGCCTGCAACTGTGCCTGTTTTTCTTTTGTTAGCATCTTCATCTAGCTTACTGGAAGGGCATCCAGACTATTCTTTATGGGTTTAAAATAATGTTCTGTTGTTGTAGTATTATGCATCCAATGAAACTGATGATACAAGGAAACTACACTACCAATGATTACCAATGAGGGAGACAGAAATTCCTGATTCCCCAATTGCTGTTGATACAATCCCAATGGGCAAGTATACACTTGTTGTAAGGGAGTGGTGGCCTGTTCTATTACCGCTAATTCTTTTGTAGGATCTATCCCTTGCATTAACAGTTGTTGTACAAGATGATCCAAACAAGTGGATGACATATAGAAAACCAAAGTGTCATTGGTCTTAGCAAGGTCTTGGTAGGTTTCCGCACTTAGATCCTTGGTATAATTGGTTAAAAATCGCACTGAAGTACTGTATCCTCTTGCGGTTAATGGAATACCAGCATAAGCCGATGCACCAGAAGCCGCTGTAATACCCGGCACCATTTCATAAGGAATTTCATGGGCAATTAAAGTGGCCAGTTCATCCAAAATATTGGAGAAGAAAGCTATATCACCACCCTTTAACCTAACTACTAATTTTCCTTCTAAAGCCTGCTCAAGAATCAATTGGTTAATCTCTTCTTGAGAGGTGGAACCAGATTTGAGATTTTGTTTTCCTACATAAATGATGGGAATACCTTGCGGTACATGTGTGTCCAAAATAAGCTGACTCACCAACCTATCAGTAATCACTACATCAGCTTGCTGCAAATATTTGGCAGCTTTGAGCGTGAGTAGTTCAGGGTCGCCACAACCGGCCCCTGCTAAGATTACTTTTCCTTTTTGATTTGTCATTATCAGTCTACTTTTTTAGTAGGTTTAATAGTTGTAAGTTTATAAATACCCTTTTGTCAGATTGAATTAGAACAATCCTTCAATAGACAAATAACGTTCTCCGGTATCGTAATTAAAAGTGAGAACTTTAGACCCAGCTGGAATTTCAGCCAATTTTTGAGCAACCGCTGCAAGAGAAGCTCCTGTAGAAATACCCACCAAGATTCCTTCTTGCTTAGCTAGTTCCTGTGCATATTTAAATGCATTGTCTTTGCTTACTGGAATAATACCATCCAAAATGGCAGTGTTTAAAATAGAGGGAACAAAACCTGCACCAATTCCTTGCAAAGGGTGTGGACCAGGTGCTCCACCACTCAATACAGGTGAGAGTTCTGGCTCAACTGCATATACTTTTAAATTCGGAAACGCTGCTTTTAATACTTCGGCTACGCCAGTGATATGACCACCGGTTCCAACACCAGTAATTAGATAGTCTAATCCGTCTGGAAAATCTTGTAAAATTTCTTGTGCGGTAGTTTTTCTATGGATTTCTGTATTGGCAGGATTATCAAATTGTTGTGGCATCCATCCATTGGGTGTTTCAGCAACCAATTCTTTGGCTCTTTCAATAGCTCCTTTCATTCCCTTCTCTCTAGGAGTAAGAACAAATTCTGCTCCGTACAAAGACATAAGCCTTCTACGTTCAATACTCATGCTCTCTGGCATGACTAAGATAATTTTGTATCCTTTAACAGCAGCCACCAATGCCAAGCCAATTCCGGTATTACCAGATGTTGGTTCAATAATTATACTGTCTTTATGCAATAAGCCCTTTTGCTCAGCGTCTTCAATCATGGCTAATGCAATCCTGTCTTTGATGCTAGAACCTGGGTTAGTTTTCTCAAGCTTAATCCAAACCTCGTGATTAGATCCAAAAATTTTATTCAAACGCACATGTGGTGTGTTACCAATGGTTTCAAGGATACTATTTGCTTTCATATTGTGATTGCTGTTTACAGCTTTTTATAAAAATTAGATAACAAAATTCAAAGCTTCAGTAACTGGGTGTTTGTCTTTAACAGCTACTTCACTTTTATGATAAACAATGGATTCTGGCATAACACTATAGGTAAGCCAAACATTTCCACCAATGACTGAATCATGACCAACCACGGTATCACCACCTAAAATAGTAGCACCAGAATAAATGATCACATTGTCTTCAATGGTTGGATGGCGCTTGGTACTAGCTTTGTCTTTACTTACATTCAATGCCCCAAGGGTAACACCTTGGTAAATTTTTACATTGTTTCCAATATTGGTAGTTTCACCAATTACAATTCCAGTTCCGTGATCAATAAAAAAAGAAGTCCCAATGGTAGCGCCAGGATGAATATCAATTCCGGTTTTACCATGGGCATATTCGGTAAAGATTCTAGGCAAAATTTTTACGCCAAGTTTCCATAGTAAATTTGAGATTCTATAAATAGCCGTTGCATAAAAACCTGGATAAGCCACCAACACTTCTTCTACAGATACAGCAGCAGGATCAAATTGCAAAATGGTATTGGCATCCTTAATCAGTTCTTCATGCAATTCAGGAATAGAAGCAAAAAACTCCTCTGTTACCAATTCTACTTTTCCTGATTCGGGCAATACATCATAGACCAAAGCGCTAAAATGGTCTTTTAATTGTTCAAACTCTTTCTCCAAATCAGCAAGCTTTTTGTGTTTCACCGTTTTGGGTAAAAACAAAAATTCAAATAACTTATCAATAAAATCTTCTGCAGACTCCTTATCCGGAAAAAAGGAAAACTGCTTGCTATTTTGCTGGAACAATCTTGATATAAATGCTTCTTGCGACATAGTTATTTATTGAATCATGCAGGCGCCAACAGTAACATGACTGGTTTCATCAATCAAAATTGCTCCCCCATTCACTCTAAGATGTTGATAAGAATCATAAGGAATGGGAGCCGCAGTTTTAATGGTGGCTTTAATAATATCATTGAGTTGCACTTTTTCTGGTGCATCTTCTTGCAATAAGGAATTTACATTCACTTTATACTGAACTTCTTTGACAACAGCTCTTACCAACCGACTATTGATTTGCAATTGGTACTTACTTCCCACTTGTAATGGCTTGTTATCCATCCAACACAACAACACTTCTAATTCATTGGAAACTTGTGGTGCATTATCTGCTAGGGTAATCAAGTCTCCCCTACTTACATCTACATCATCGGTCAAATGCAAAACAGCACTTTGAGGCGCAAACGCTTCTGTAACTTCCACACCCCCAACTTCAATTGCTGCAATGGTTGAACTGATTCCGGAGGGTTGAATGGTAATAGCATCGCCCTTGCGATAAATACCACTAACTATTTTACCTGCATATCCCCTATAATCGTGCAGGGCTTCTGTTTGAGGCCTGATCACATATTGTACAGGGAATCTAGCATCCGTCAAATTGATATCATTGTAAATTGGAACTTCTTCCAAAATTTGCAACAAGGGTTTTCCATCGTACCAATTAAAATGGGTTGACGGTTCTACAATATTGTCTCCATTTAAGGCGCTGATTGGAATATATGTCACATTTTTCAAACCCAATGTTTGAGCAACAGCGGCATAGTCAATCAAGATATTATTATAAACATCCTGAGAAAAATTGACCAAGTCCATTTTATTCACCGCTACTATTACTCTGGGAATATTCAACAAAGAAGCAATAATACTATGTCTGCGTGTTTGCTCAACTACTCCATGTCTGGCGTCAACTAAAATGATAGCAAGGTCTGAATTAGAAGCACCAGTAACCATGTTACGGGTATACTGAATATGACCAGGTGCATCTGCAATGATGAACTTGCGCTTGGGAGTAGAAAAATATTTGTACGCCACGTCAATGGTAATGCCCTGTTCCCTTTCTGCTCTTAATCCATCTGTGAGTAAGGCCAAATCAATCTCACCATCTTCACGATTCTTGGTTTGCTTTTCAATGGCTTCCAGCTGGTCAATCATAATAGACTTACTATCGTATAACAAGCGCCCAATCAAGGTACTCTTGCCATCGTCTACACTACCCGCTGTGATAAATCTTAAAATGTCCATTTTCTTATTTTAAGCCCTAGGGCCAGATTTAAAAATATCCGTTCTTTTTACGGTCTTCCATTGCGGCTTCACTGACTTTATCATCAATCCTAGTCTCTCCACGTTCACTGGTCTTGGTGGCAATGATTTCAGAAATAATATCATCAATATTAGTTGCGCTTGACTCTACAGCTGCGGTACATGTCATGTCTCCTACCGTTCTATATCGCACGCGCTTAGTACTCACTTTATCAGTTGGCTCTAGGTCAACAAATTCTGACACTGCCACCAACTGACCTTCATATTCCAATACTTCACGCTCATGCGCAAAATAGATAGAAGGCAATGCTATCTTTTCTCTTCTAATATAATTCCAGATATCTAGTTCGGTCCAATTGCTAATGGGGAATGCCCTTACATTTTCACCCTTGTCAATTCTTCCATTATAGGTATTCCATAATTCAGGTCTTTGGAGTTTGGGATTCCATTGACCAAACTCATCTCTTACAGAAAAAATTCTTTCTTTGGCCCTAGCTTTTTCTTCATCCCTTCTAGCGCCACCAATACAAGCATCAAATTGAAACTCTTCAATAGTGTCTAACAGTGTATAGGTTTGCAAGGCATTTCTACTGGCAAATTTCCCTTTGGGTTCCGTTAATTTTTTTGCCTGAATGGTATCAGCAACATGACGTACAATTAGTTTCTCTCCAATGGTTTCTGCCAATGCATCCCTATAATCTAATGCTTCTTGAAAATTATGTCCGGTATCTATATGCACCAATGGAAAAGGAAATTTTCCTGGCCTAAAAGCTTTTAATGCTAAGTGCACCAAGGTAATAGAATCCTTACCACCACTAAATAAGAGGGCGGGGCGTTCAAATTGCCCAGCCACTTCTCTTAGAATATGAATGGACTCCGATTCCAACTGATCCAAATAATTCAATCTATAATTACTCATAACTATTTTTAATGGGCGGGGCCCTTTATTTATGTTCGTGTAAACCACATTCTTTTTTATTGGCGTCTTCCCACCACCATCTACCTGCTCTAAAATCTTCACCTGGCTGAATGGCCCTAGTACAAGGTGCACATCCAATACTTACAAAACCCTTATCGTGTAAGGGATTATAAGGAATATTGTAAGTAGCTATAAAATCAGCAACCTGTTCATTGGTCCAGTCCAGTATTGGATGATACTTGATAATCCCATTTCCTTGATCCCACTCAATTTTGTCTAATCCCTGTCTTGCCGCTGAATGCGCAGATCTTAAGCCGGTAATCCAAATTTTGTTACCTGCCAAAGCCCTTTTCAAAGGTTCTACTTTCCTAATATGACAACAGGCTTTGCGTAAATCTACGGACTCATAAAACGCATTGGGTCCATTAGTCTCAACAAATGGCTCTAAAGAAGTCTGATCAGGATAATAGGCTTTAATGGGTATTTGATAACGCTCTAAAGTGCTATTCCACACACTATAGGTTTCTGCAAATAACCTGCCAGTATCAAGGGTAAAAATTTGAATGGGCAATTGCTGAGAAGCAATCAAGTGCGTGATTACCTGATCTTCAAAACTGAAACTAGAAGAAAAGACCACCGCATTTGGAAATTCATTGGATATTGATTTTAAAAACGGGGCTGGCTCCAATTCTTTGGACCGGGTAATCAGACTTGAAATATGTTGTTCTGTTTTAGTATTCATGGTATTCTGTTGGCTTGAGAAAACGGTTTAAGCAGTTCAGCTACAACAGCTGCAACAAGCAACAGAGGGCATAGGTATGTAGGCAAAAAATGGTTTCATACTTGTATTAGTCTACTTAAACAGTGCACAAATATACAACATCATAGCTTTTGTCAAAAAAATATTCCTATTTATTTAGTAGACTAATTAAAAATGACGCAAGTCTAACAGTGTCAATAACACTAACAAATGTTATTATTTCTTCATTTTGGCTATTTCAGAACCCGCTAATAGATAGCAGCCTAGACCAAAGTCTTCAAAATCTGGCACTTTGGTATAACTCAGCGGTTGGGCTTCCTTGGGTTCTTTACCTGTGCCTTGTACCCATCCCAAAAATCCATTGGGGTGCAAACAATCCTTTTCAAAAGCATTCCAAGATTTGACAACGATGGGTAAATATTGCTTTTTATTCAAAATTCCTTGATTAATTCCCCAAGCCATGCCATAGACAAACAGCGCAGAACCAGTTAATTCCTTGCCTCCAAAATTGCTGGGGTCTTGTAAACTCACATTCCAAAATCCATCTTCTCTTTGCAAGGGTATCAAAGCTTGAATCATGGCTTTGTAATCGCTCAAATATTCTTGATAATGCGGATCAGATTTAGGTAAAATAGACAAGACCCTAACAAGTGCAGCAACAACCCAACCATTACCCCTACTCCAATAACAATTGGCACCATTGGGTTCTTTGTATGGAGGAACAAAATCTTTGTCTCTAAACCACAAACCAGCGGAAGCATCAAATAAACCACCACCCTGTTTGTACTTGGTATGCGCATACATTTGGTACATGCGATTAAAATAACTGGTATCCTGATAAATCACACCTAGTCTGGCAAAAACTGGCATGGCCATTTGAATGGCATCAATCCAAGTCCAGTCATCAATTTTGGTAGAATGCTTCATGCTATCAATACTGGCTTTGATTTGTTGAATCCGCTCAGGTTGCTTGTCTATCAAATACAAATCAATATAGGTTTGACCACAGGCTTGATCATCTCCGTTACGTGTTTTAATGCCATTACGCAAACCCCATTTATGCGCTTGCCCCCAACGAATAGCATAATCCAAATAAGCCGGTTGTGGATTCACCTCATACATAGCCATAACACCTTCATAATAGACCGCCCTGGTCCAAATATTACTAGGTCTTTCTCTATTGGTTACAATGGGTTTGCTCACATCGGGCCACTTGTCCATAAAATATTGGTTGGCCAAATGCATGGAAGCCAATACTTGTTTTTTGGCAGGTATTTTTTGAGCAGAAAGGTTCAATGAAAAAGTACAGGCCGCAAGGGCGATGGGCAAAAAGAAAGTTCTTGCATTCATATATGACAGCATTTGATTTGCATGTTACACCAAAATACAGGAAGTCTTATCCTGTAGTATCCTGAAAACTAAAAGTTGGCTAAAAGAAGGGTTGCAAACCTTCCCAACGAACATCCCAATTGCCATCTTTTGGAAAGCCTGGATTCTTGGTCTTATTGCCATCATATCCCGCACACATAATGGCTATAGCGGTTAACAAGCCACCATTGCCCGGAAGGTATAGCCTAAGGCGATTGTCTTGGTAATTATGTCCATTAATCAAATAAGTATTGGTTTTAATGGGCATGAGCAAAGCTTCTATAGCTTTATCAGGCATACCCAAACGAGTTGCACTCATGGCGGTCATGGGAAAATCCCAACCCCAGGTATCTTTCCAATCCCATTTATTCCAAACCAAATTAAAGGTATTACGCATGATACTGGTATCAAGCATGCCCTTGTTGGGGAGCATGCCAAAAGTTCCTAACACAGAAGGATGGTCTGTTAGAAAAATAGGATTGGTATAAGAATCTTTGGCCGACTCCGTAGACAAATAGACTTGGTCTTGAACGGGTAAAGGAGATAAATATTGAATCACCGAATCCCATGTAGTATTGCGTTTCATACCAGAGCGTACACGCCAGTCCTGAGCCGTTTTCAAAGCCCAATCCCAATAGGCCAATTCATAACTAGGATTAAATGTTTCTTCAGGTTTGAATCTTTCTTGAGCAGGTATCAAACCCTTACCCAATTGGTATTTTTTGGTTGCAGGATTCCAAGAAGCATAATCAGCCATAAAATCGGCCGTAGCAAAAACCAAGTCTCTGTATTTATTCAAAGTGGCAGCACTGGGATTTTTCCGATACAATAGTTCGGCAAAACTGATATAGTGTGGTTGCTGCCAAATTAAAAAAGCCCCAACAGAAGAGGGTGCTTCTGCACCTTTTGGATCGGTCATTTTCTGCCACCTGAGTCCTTTGTATCCTTGCCGCTTGGCAATGGCAAAAGCCATAGGGGCAACATCTTGGTACCAGCCCATGGATTTTTCCAAAAGCTCCGCCCTATTCCATAAAGGAAAATGAACTCCATGCCACCAATGCATTTCTAAATGGGGTTTACCAAACCAACTATTATAAGTGAGTCCTGTTTCCTGTGGAGGCTGATTATTGGCACACTGAATCCTAGTTAAGTATAATGATAACATCATTCTGCGTTCAATCTCCTTGGCCCTTGTGTCTTTACAATGAGAAAAATCAACTGCTGCACCATTAGTCCAAAAATCCTGCCAAGCTGCTTGATTGGCCTGGGCTACAGATTCAAAATCAGGTGATGGAGATTGGCTTTCTTTTTGTTGAAAATGACAGGTGAAACTGAGTTCATCTGTGGCTCCAATTCCCATCACATATTCATGTGCTTTTCTAGTTGTCCATTGTAAATAAGTACTTGATTGCATATAAACAAAATAGCGGGTACTGTCTAAAAAGTGTTGGAACAAAACACCTTTTCTATAATCAGATGGTCTAGAATAGTGCTTATTTGATTGGGTATAATCAACGCCCATATCCGCAAAAGCGTTAGAGGGAAAAGGAAAGTTCAATTTTAAATAAATTCTTTGTTTTCGTAATAAAGTTGACTTGACTTTTACGGCAATAAGGTCTTGATTGGGATGTACCAATGTTTGCACTTCCACTAATTCGTCTTCAATTGTAAAAGAACTTTTAATTACACCCGACCACAAATCAAGTTCTTGCTTTACATTTTTTAAATCTTCTATTTTAGCAGTGCTTCCGTCTTTTTTGTCAAACTCAAAACCTAGCGTCCCCAATTGTAAGCGATGAGGGTTTTGTCTAAACCAATTTCCAGCTTCCAGGCTTCTCTTTGGATCTTTAATCTGCACCCCATAAGAAACTTTTCTACCATCAAAAGGATAGTCTCTTAATGTTTCTTCAAACTTGTAACCAACAGTATCTTTAAAAGAATGCCATCCCCAAACAGATTGGGTTCCTAATGGAATTCCTGATTGATAATGTTTGGGGAAACTTTGCAATCCTGTAGCATCTACCGTAAATGCAAAGGAACCATTACCCACTGAAAGAGAAGAAAGAGAGTCAAATTGATTTACAAGTATATTATTTCTTTTGGCCAAGGCCTGTCTGTCTATTTTTTCTTGTGCTTGGGTTGAGAGAAAAAATAAACAACTCAAAAGTAGGTTGATGGCTTTCATGTTACTGCTTGTTAACGGGTAAGGTTTTCTTTAATTCATCCGGAGAATCTTTGGTAAAAGGGTCAAAAATTTCTTTGGATGGTTTTTCCGTCAGGTCTTTGATGCGTTGAGGATCTACTTCTAGTTGGGGTTGAAATTTATCTGATAGCATGTATTCATGTAAGCTGCTATACAACTGCCTTGCAACTAATGCATCAGCAGATGTGAGTTTGTCCAAATTGCTTTGGTTTGCTAGATTTAAACTACTCACCAATAATTTGCCCTTCCCTATCCGAACTTCAAATACACTGGCCAATCTTCTGTTGATAAACCAAGTATCAATAGGTTGTACCAAGGGTCTTAAGGAAGAAGGAAAATCTTCCAAATGCATTACTTGTGCTTTATTGACCAAGGACCACCATTGAAAATTACTATGATACTCCGTTGGGAAGTTCTTAAATGCTGGATGCTTCGGGTCTACAACAAAACCCAAAGTATGGGGTGGTCGCATTTTAAACCAACTGGTATTCCAAAAAACAGGCGTAAAATTTTGTACAATCTCTTTACCCTTTGTTATCCTTCCAGCTAGATTCAAAAACACTTTGCCACCTGCTTCCAATACTTTTAAAGCTGAATCGTCTAAAACAGTACAATTGTAAATACTAGAGAAATCGCTGGCAGGAACGCTAGTAGGATATACCCAGAATTCCCAGTCATTGGCAAATACGGTATTGGCAATACTTACTTCTAGGGTTAGTTTGGTGGGCTGTTGAATGGAAGCTAGATCAATATCTACATCTACTATTGGATTTTCTGCAGCAATCAACAATTTCTTTTTAATGCTATTGATACGGCTAACTATTTTTCCTGAAGGATCTTTGAGGGTAATTTGAATGGTAGCATCCAAATCCTTTTCTCCAAAATGATATACTTCAATAGCAGCTTTTAAATGCTCTGCATTGCTATAAACAAATTTGGCTGTTTTCATTAGCGGAACCGTGCTATTACAAAAACGTGCAAATGCTTTTGCTGAGGAATATGGTTTATCATTCCAAAACACATTCATGGTTCCAACCAACGCGGTGCCTTGTCCTGGAAAATCTTGCAATCCCAATAATTGAAAGCCACCTAGTCCGGGTGTGCGCAATGATTTTTCAATTTCAGCTTTGTAACAAAGCAATTGCAACTTACCAGAAGAAGCAAGGAATTTTTCAGCCATATCGGCCATGCCCCTGTCTTTTAAATCTTCCTGAAACATTTCATAGTTTCTAGCTTTATAAACTCCAGTAAATTGTTTGATCTCATTAAAGTCAGGATAGGCACACCACTGACCCATTTCGTGAGTAACATAAGGCATGCTAAATGCTTTAATGGCTTCATTATAATCTGTTAGTGATTCTGGCCCCTTGCTCCAAGCCAAGCCTCTGGAACCAGACTTAATCATATAATCATTCTCTGGGACCAAGGGCCAACTCATGGCAACAGATGCACCCGTATAAATTCTTCTACTATCCCTTGCCTTCCATTTTAAAATAAAATCGGCCAACCATTTGGCTTGGTTTCTTCCCGCGGGTTCGTTTCCAGCAGCGAGCATACAAAAAGAAGCATAATTGCCATAGTTGCGGACCATTCTTTCTGTTTCAGTCCAAAGAAAAGCATCAATGGGTCTGCCATCACCCAAGCTGGTTCCGTGATTGGGCCAACTAGGCCCTTCTGGTTGTAAATAGATTCCTACCTTATCAGCTGCTTGGAAAGCTGCTTCTGGAGGGCAGAAAGAATGAAACCGAAAATGATTCAGACCATGCGCTTTGGCAATACGGAAAATGCGTTCCCAAGCTGCCAAATCTGTTGCAGGATATCCTGTAATAGGAAACTCACTATTGTTAACTGTACCCCTCAAAGAAACGGGTCTACCATTGACCAAAATTTGTTTGCCTACCACTTTAATTTCACGCATCCCAAAGTTTTGAATGCTGGTATCTTTAATCCCTTTTGCGTCAGTTATGATGGTAGTAAGTTGGTATAAATTGGGATGAAATTCATCCCATAATTGCATAGACTTTCCAATAGGAAGAATTACTTCCAAACTATCATTAGCTGATGCCATTTGAAACTCAACCTGCTTAGTAGGAATGCTTGCTTTACTTGCAAACAAGGGTTTGATTTGAAAACGAAGATTAGCTTTTTGTGTTCCGGCTAATAAGGTTTTTAATTGCAATTTCAATACAAGCAATTGCTGGTGAATATCAGGATAGATTTGTAGTTGATCTACCCAAGTAGTATTGCTGGGTTTCAGTTCTAATTTGCCCGTTAATCCATTCCAATTTCCAGAAGTATGGTCCGTGACACTATGCGAATCTGGACCTACATTAATGGCACCAGGCCTACCTTCAATTCTATTGTCAATTCTAACAGAAATGGTATGCGTTCCCTTTTTTAAATATTCGGTCAAGTCATATTCATGGGCTGTTACCAGTGAATTGCGCATTCCAATTTCCTGATCATCTACCCATACCCTTGTTTCAATATGTGCTCTTTCAAAAGACAATACCCATCTTTTGTTCTTCCAATCCTTGGGTAATTGAATTTGTTTTTGATACCAGGCCACACCCACATAATGTTTGGCTGGAGTTAACCAAAAAGGAATTTTCAAATGATCTGGTTCCCGATATTTTTTGAGGCGGGGATTAAAAAAGAAAGAGCTGTCATAAATGCTACCCGTCCATTTGGTTTTTAAACTCACATCATTTCCCTTTCCATTTTCTGCCATGGAGCCAGGCAAGTGAACCCGTTCTGGAAGTTGTTGATTAAACCATTTGGCAACTACACCACTGTCTTTGGGATCAGTTTTAAATTGCCAGTTGCCTGCCAAAGAAATGGATTGGGCCAACAATTGGTTCCCAGAAAAAAGCAATAACAAAATAGCAAACCCAATTTTTACACGCATCTTATTTTGATTTCAATAAGTATTTTTTCAGATTGGTCTCTTTTAAGTCTTTGATAGCATCAGCCACAATGCGGGCATTTAATTTGGCACCTGCATCATTGGTATGGGTATGGTCTTTTTCCGTAAAATATTGCTTAACGGATTCTTGACCAGCTGCATTATAGTTATCTGCAATCAATCCATTCAATTCTATAAATGGCATATTAGCCGCCTCTGCAACCTGTTTGGCCCAGAGTCCATAACCGGTATTGGCCCTATTTACTTTTCCCTCTTTCCAGTCATTGCGAGGAATGGGAGAACAGATAATGGCTGTAGCGCCTTTTTGTTGAATATCAGTTACAAATTTGTTCAGATACCAACCATAACTATGCACGGTTTCTGGAATTTTCTTAATCGGGTTGTAAATTTCTTTGGTTTCTGGCCCAACACCCTTGATGGTTCCTCTAGCCCTAGCAGTATCATCTAAAGGACTACTATCATTATGTCCAAATTGCATGATTACATAGTCACCTTTTCTTACTCGTTCCAATGCTTTTTCCCAAAGTCCATTGGTTTGAAAAGTACGGCTACTGGTTCCACCCAATGCATGATTCTCTACTACTATTTGATTGCTATCGAAAAGCTCTCCTAAGAAACTACCCCAACCCCAAAGATTACCATCACCCTTGCCCTTGCCATTTTTTACAGTGCTGTCTCCAATTAAAATACAACGTGGTCTTTTGTCATCTTGCACAGTTGTAAATGCCATCAAAGAAAAAACGGCTAACAAGCAATATTTGGAAAATCTATGATACTTCATGACTGATTTTTAAATGTTTTTACTTCTTAAACAATCAACTTTATTTTTTGGGTTTTGAGTGTAGGCTTTTGGCTTCCACAGCATTTGGCGTTGGTGGTTGCTGCATCTCATGACCCATAAAAAAACTGGTATGCGGTGGCTGATTATACCCCACATTTTGCCAGGCCACACTTAACCTATATTGAGGGTCCTGCATCAAACTATAAAATTTACGCGTAGTGGGCAGGTTGGTGGAAAAGATTCTTAATTCCTTGTTATCCGCAGAGCGATAAATCACTTCCTCTCTCCAATCACCTAATAGATCAGCAGACAAAACAGGATTAGACTTTGATCCATTATTGGAAACACATCCATATTCTCTAGCGTCAAGCATTTTCACCAATTGCTTGTTTTGATAATCCCATTTTTCAATGCTAGTGCCATTCAACAATTCATAAAGAGGTTCCCCATCCCATTGAATAATAAAATTTACACTCCGTGGAGCAGCACCAATTCTTTCTCCCTTGGCCGATTTTAAACCCTCTGAACCGCCCCATGCTTCTGCACCAGGATAAGTTGGGTCAATATCGGCGGCAACGCCCCTACCAACGTCCTGATCCATTTCAGAAGTCCAAAGAATCTTTCCTGTTTTTGCATCATACATAGCTGCACCAGCACCCTTGGTATTTTCTTCAATTTCGTGAACACCATAAACTTCTAGTCCGGGATTGCTTAAATCTAAATCACTTACATGAATGGCATCACCATGTCTCAAACCCGTACTATACAAACCCTTGCCATTATCCTCCACACACATGGCACCAAAAATAATTTCATCTTTTCCATCTGCATCAACATCGGCTACACTCAAATTATGATTACCCATTCCCGAAAAAGGATTGGCGCCATTTTCAGAATCAAATACCCATCTGGAACTCAGTTTCCCTCCCCTCCAATCCCAAGCAGCCAAGACCGTTCTACCATAATAACCACGGCACATCACTACCGATGGTAATACCCCGTCTAGATAAGCCACACAGGCGGTAAATCGGTCTACCCTATTGCCTGATTTATCATTCCCACCATTACCCCCACGGCCTCCCCAAGCACTTATATCGCCACGGGCAGGCAAATAAGGAGCGGTAGCTAACGCAGCCCCAGTTTTTCCATCAAACACCGTAAAATATTCGGGTCCATCCAAGATTTTCCCATCTTTGTTTCTATAATCTTTGCTAGAATCACCAATGGGTTTACCTAATCCGTCAATAGTGCCGTCAGCTGTTTTCATGCAGACTTCTGCAATGCCATCACCATCCAAATCATAGACCATAAACTGTGTATAGTGTGCCCCTTCTCTTATATTTTTTCCAAGGTTAATGGTCCAAAGTAATGTGCCGTCTAATTTATATGCTTGAAAAATAGGTGCATCTGAAAAACCAGCAGAAGCATTATCTCTACCCCTACCTGTTTGGTGTAAGATAATTTCATAACCACCATCACCATCTAGGTCACCAACAGATGCATCATTGGGACTATATCCTGTTGGTGTTTGCAAAGGAATGGAAAGGAATCTTTTTGCATTGGCTACAAAAACAAAGCTAGAAACCATTTCAGACTCTTTACTATTGCTCAACATGGTAATGCTGTAGGCATATTCCTTGGTGGAATCCAATCCACTATCTAAAAAACTTGTTACGGAATTAATAGGCGATGCATTGATTTTGATTTTCTTAGCTCCCTTTTCTTGTCTATACAAATTAAACGATAGGTTTCCAGGATCAGTAGCCAAACAGCGCCAACTTAAAAAAGCTTTACCAGCACCATCAGGTACAGCCACCAAGGCCCTATTTAGTTTTTCCATAACGCGTTGCGCGATGGTCACTTGAACAGATATTGCAAACACAAGTAAAAGACTGAAAACCGTCAGTACAATAGACTTAGTTTTATTAACTACAGATGGTTGTATGTGTTGACTCATTCTAATTTCATGTTTTGTGCATTTTCAACCAAAATAGGTTTCTTGTCTGCTGCTAACAATTTCAGGTTACTCATGATCCAATTTCCAGCAAAACGAATTTCACCTGCAGTGGCCACTTCAATTGCTAGTTTATCAAAATAGAATCCAATAAGTGCGGATTCTTTCAGCCCTGTTGCTGTAACAAATTTTTTAGAATGATTGGCTACTACATTAGACACATGTATGTCTCTAAATACAGGAATACCCAATGATGCTGGTTCATTTTTTTGCAACAATGTTTTCCAATGTGCAGGAACAGTTGCAGGATCATATCCCGCAGGTAAAGCAGAATAACTATAACTAGGATTCCAGTTCATGTTAAACTGAAATACATTTCCTACACTATCTAATTGAATGTCTTTGAACCAAATGTCTTCTACAATCCCACCCCTGGTTACAGCAGATTTTATATGCAATCCATTCCCCGTTCCAAACCCTTGCAAGTTCTTGGCCAACACGTGTCTAATACTTCCAGATGTTTCACTACCCAAGGTTAATAAGCCGCCACCTTTACGCGCAATGCAATTGCGAATCACTACATATTCGGTTGGTTTATTCACCCTTAGACCATCCCAATCTCTTCCAGATTTTAAACAGAAATCATCGTCATTGCAATCAATATCACAGTTTTGAATCAGTACCCAAGTAGAAGAGTCTACGTCTATACCATCGGTACTTGGCCCTTTTCCGTCTTCATTATTTTTAACCACAATGCCGTCTACCGTAATTTTAGTGGAATACAATAATTGAACTGTCCAGAAACCAGCATTCTTTAAAGTAATATTGGACACAACAATATTCTCCGCATTTTGCACCAAGATAGTTCTCACTCTTTTGGCGTCATAGTCTACTATCCATCGCAAACCCTTTGGTTCATATTCTTTGCGCATGGCCCAGTATTTGTCCCAACAGAATTTACCCCTAGCATTAACAATACCCTTACCCGTAATCTGTGCATTTTTTTGACCAATGATATTGATCAAAGCCGCTGGCCATTTCATTTCAATCCCAGCAATCCTAGTATCAATTTCAGGATAATCTTTAAAGTCTGTGCTACCAAGAATCAGTACATTTTTGTCAATATTTAGTGTAACCCCTGTTTTCAAAAAAATGGATCCTGTTTGATATACGCCTGGTTTAAAAGCAACAATGCCACCCCCTTTTTGTGCACAGGCATCAATGGCTTTTTGAATGGCTGTTGTAGACAAAAAATTAGAATCAGCTTTTGCGCCAAAATCATTTACCCAGTAATTTGTTTTTTTGAGTCCTGTTAGATTGGCTCCTACTTTTGAAGCCCATGCTGGGTCTGCATCTAATTTGGCTTCTTCCTTTTTCAATAGCTCCAATTCTGACTTGCTAATGGTTAAAACGGTTCCATGTCTTAAGCCTTTTGGAAAATGAACACTATCAGAAATATCGGTCCAATTGATCAGGTCCTTAGATTTTACCGCACCATATTTGTGGTCACGGTATTTGTCAAAATAGACAATCCATTCTTGTCCAATTTTTAAAGCCGTAGGACCTTCTGCCCAATAATTTCCGGTAATGGGTGTTGATGGTTTTCCATATCCTCCACTGGCTTGGTTACTAAAAGCTACTCGCAGATTTTTCTGCACTGGTTTTAGGGTTTCATCTTTGAGAATCATCACATATTGCTTACCCGCTTTTTGTATAGTTGCATCTATCACATTAAAACCTTGGTCATACAAGAGTTTGGTATCGCTAAAGCTTTTAAAATCCTTGGTACTTACATAATAGATTCGATGATTATTATCCCCTAGATTTTCTGTTTCTGGAAACCTACCTGGAATGGTGGTGGCCCAATAAATCAGGTATTCTTTTTTGGCGTCGTCATAAAAAATTTCAGGAGCCCAACAATTCTTGGCCGTGGGTTCTTTTTCCATCACAGGAACAAACACTTGCTCTGACCAATGAATCAGGTCTTTGGAACTAGCATAACCAATCCCCCTGTCTTTCCAACTCACGGTCCATACCATATGAAATAAGCCATCCTTGCCCCTGATGATGCAGGGATCACGCATCAATTTGTCTTTGGCAACTGTAGGCTTTAAAAAGGAACTATCTTTTTTTAAACTAGTCCAATTAAGTCCATCTAGACTATAAGCAAAATGCAGTCCGTCTTCTCCATTTCCTTTAAAATAAGAAAATACATAAGCAGGACTTTCATTTTTTTGTGCCGTCAATTCCTGACTCAAAAAAAAGCAAGCACTAACAACAACTATTAAACGAGACAAGATTTGCATCTACTTATTTTTTCAAAGTCAATAAAACAATAGACTGAGCAGGAAGGTCTACTACCAATTCATTTCCAACTTTTTTGGCTCCGTTAAACACAACGGGTTTAACCGAATTGGGTTGATTAAACGTATTCACATCGGTTAATTTAGCAGATGTTAATACCATGCCTTCTACCTTGGTCCAATCAACTTCATTCAATGCTGTATTAATGTGCATCACATTTTTAGGATCCAAGTTTACAAGGGTCATATGAACCACTTGGTTACTGTCTTTGGAAGCGGATACATTGAGTGCAGGTATTTTGTTTTTGCCATTTACCAATTCAGGGCTACTGAATTTTACTGGAAGCAATTTGGCGTCTTGGTGCGCTTTAAACAAATCAAATACATGATAGGTTGGGGTCAATAACATTTTATCACCCTCGGTCAAAATCAAGGCCTGCAATACATTAATGGTCTGTGCCAGATTGGCCATGCGTACACGGTCTGCATGGTTATTGAAAATATTTAAAGTAGTTGCAGCAACCATGGCATCGCGCAAGCTATTTTGCTGATACAAAAATCCAGGATTGGTTCCTGGTTCCACATTGGTCCAAATACCCCATTCGTCTACCACCAATGCTACGCGTTTGGCAGCATCATATTTGTCCATGATGGTAGAATGTTTGGTTACCAATTCTTCCATGTACAAACAATTCTTCATGGTATTGAAATATTCGTTCTCGTCAAAAGCAGTAGCAGAACCTTTGTTTCCCCAATTACCTGTTGGTAAAGTGTAATGATGCAAGGCAAGCCCCCACATTTGACCAGCGTTAACATTTTTCATCATGGTCTCAGTCCAGTTATAGTCTGCCACATTGGGACCAGCTGCAATCTTATTCATTCTGGCATTGGGATAGTTTTTTACAAAAGTGGCATAACGCTTGTATTCGTCTGCATAACGCTCTGGTGTCATGTTTCCACCGCAGCCCCAACTCTCATTACCCACACCCCAGAAATTTACGCCCCAAGGTTTGTCTCTTCCATTTTGTTTGCGAATTTCTGTCATGGGACTAAGTCCATCAAAATTCAAATACTCTACCCATTTAGACATTTCTTCTACTGTACCGCTTCCTACATTCCCCGTGATATAAGGATCAGCTTTGAGCATGCTACAAAGCTCCAAAAACTCATGGGTACCAAAACTATTGTCTTCAGTTACATTACCCCAATTGGTATTGATCATCTTGGGTCTTTGTGTACGAGGACCAATCCCGTCTCTCCAATGGTATTCGTCTGCAAAACAACCACCAGGCCAACGAAGGTTGGGAATTTGAATTTTTTTCAAAGCGTCAACAATATCTAATCTAATTCTACCCTGATTTTTAATTTTGGAATTTTCATCCACCCAAAAACCATCATAAATACATCTACCCAAATGTTCCGAAAAATGGCCATAAATATGTTTGCTTATGACCGTATTTGCATTGAAACCATCTACTTGCAACTTTACATTGGTTTGTGCAAATCCATTCAAGAGCATTAGTTGGCAACATATTACCAGCAATAGCATTTTGATTGTTGAATTGTATCTCATGGTTGATTTTTGACTTTTGAATGTTGAATATCTATGTTATTTTTTTTAATTTTACTCTCTTTTATTTCCTTCACTCTTCACTCTTCACTCTTCACTCTTCACTCTTCACTCTTCACTCTTCACTCTTCACTCTTCACTCTTCAC
>CALRXZ020000060.1:0-20924 GCA_943372255.1 Chitinophaga pinensis | reverse complement strand
TTCAATACGCTGCCAAAGTATATAAGGGCAGTGATCTAGATGCTGCTGATTTAGGTTGGTTTATTCCAAGAAGAAAACTAGACCTTGCTGCATTACTAGATTCCTCTATTAAATCTAAAGCAGCTGATATTGCTTCTTATGCATCATTTAATCCCCAGTTTCAAAAATTACAAAGTCAATTGGCGCTCTATTATGAATTATTGAAAACGGGTAGTCAAGATAGCATTCCTATGCTCAATAAATCATTGAAAAAAGGAGACAGTACAGAGGCTGTTTTGTTAATCAAACAAAAACTATTTGAACTAGGTGACCTTGCTTCAAAAGATAGTAGCCAGGTATTTGATAGTAGTTTGTTGGTTGCAGCTAAACACTATCAAAAAAGAATGGGTTTAGCTATTGATGGCAGTATTGGCAATAAGATGATTCAATCTTTGAACATTCCCATTGCCAAACGCATTGAACAGATTTTGGTAAACTTAGAAAGACTGCGTTGGATGCCACCACAAACCGATAGCAACTATATATTGGTGAATATTCCAGAATACCGATTGCATGTGTATGATAGTGGCAAGAATGTGATGGACATGAATGTGATTGTAGGCAAGGCTGCCAATGGTACAGTCATCTTTAATGGCAAATTAAAATATGTAGTTTTTAGTCCTTATTGGAATGTACCAACCAGTATTGTTAGAAAAGAAATTGTACCCGCCATGGAGCGCAATAGTAATTACCTTGACCGCAACCATATGGAGATCACTGGACGCAGTAATGGATTACCCTTAGTGCGTCAAAAACCAGGCGAGCACAATTCTTTAGGTTTGGTCAAATTCCTATTCCCCAATAACTATGATATTTATTTGCACGATACGCCTAATAGAGACCTTTTTAGCCAGTCAAGCAGGAGCCTGAGTCATGGTTGCATACGAATCAGTGAGCCCAAGAAAATGGCGGAATATTTGCTGCGCGATGATAAGACATGGAACAGTCAAAACATAGACTCTGCCATGCATTTAGCCAAAGAGAAATGGGTAACGCTTAAAAAAACCGTGCCGGTATATATTGTTTATTTTACAGCTTGGGTTGACAAATCAGGAAATTTGAATTTCAGAAATGATATTTATGGTCATGACCAAAAAATGTCTGAAAAGCTTTTTACCCGTAAATGATTTTTTCATTACTAGTACATTTGTAAAAAATAGTTGGATATGCATTTGAAGGAAGTATCAGACAAAGCATCAGTGAAGGCTTTTCTAGAAGTGAATGTGTTAATGAACCGTTCTAATCCTGCTTATATTAGGGCATTAGACAATGAAGTAAATGAAGTCTTTGACCCATCCAAAAACAAGTACTATAAATACGGAAAAACCAAACGCTGGATTCTTTTAAATGATGCAGGAGAGACCATTGGTAGAATTGCCGCATTTACCAATGATAAATACATTAATAAGGGTACTGATTTTGTAACTGGGGGAATTGGTTTTTTTGATTGCATCAATGACCAAACTGCCGCAAATCAATTATTTGATATTGCCAAGCAATGGTTGCAAGCACAAGGCGCAGAAGCCATGGACGGCCCCATTAATTTTGGTGACAGAGACAAATGGTGGGGGTTATTGGTGGAAGGATTTGATTCTGACCCTATGTATGGTATGTCTTTTAATCCAAGTTATTACCAAGGGTTATTTGACAACTATGGCTTTCAGAATTACTATAACCAATATTACTATTACATGAATGTGGATGATCCTTTACCGGAAAGATTCACAGAAAGACATGCCAAATTCAAGGCCAAACCTGGTTATGAAGCCAGACATGCAGACCTGAATCAGTTGGAAAAATATGCCCGAGATTTTGCAACCGTTTATAATGCGGCTTGGGCACAGCACGGAGAGGCAAAAGAAATTACAGAAGAGCAGGTAATCAAACTCTTTAAAAAGATGAAACCCATCATGGACCCAAGGACGGTTTGGTTTGCCTATTTTAAGGAAGAGCCCATTGCCATGTTCATCAATATTCCCGACCTAAACCAATATTTCAAACATTTTAATGGACAGTTTGGATGGATGCAGAAACTGCAATTGCTCTGGATGAAATGGAGGGGTACCAACAAAAGACTCACTGGTCTTGCCTTTGGGGTTGTTCCCAAATACCAAGCCTTGGGAATTGATAGTTTCCTCATCAAAGAATGCGGCTTACTCATTCAAGGCAAGGGCTGGTACTATCAATATGAAATGGGCTGGGCTGGTGATTGGAATCCCAAAATGGTCAATATTTATAAGAGTCTAGGGGGCAAACAAAGTAGAAGAATGATTACATTCCGTTACTTGTTTGATAGAAACAGACCATTTGAAAGACACCCAGAAATGGATTACAAATAGTATTTGGCCGTAGCTGCAATGCCATCCTCATAACTAGTAGGTTCAAATCCAAAATGTTGTTCAAACTTGGTAGAGTCAAACAGATACTCATCATCACTTTGATAGAGCATTTCATAGGATTCCTTAATGGGTTTGATAAATAAACCAGCTAAGCGAATCATGAATTTAGATAATACGGTGAATTTGGCCGGTTGGTGCATGGCTTCAGCCGCTAACTTGATAAAAGCTTCTCCTGTTAGTGGATGATTCTTTGTAGGCAAATGCCAGGTTTGATTAAAGGCAGTATCATCTTTAGACAATAAGTACAAGGCTTTTGCAGCATCTGGTATATAGGTATAGGAATGTGCTACAGAAGCATTTACCAACCATTGAGCTTTTTTACCCTTGGCTAAATTGGCAAAAACCAACATATTGGGAACACTGGTTTTGGTAGCTCCCGTACCATAGAAATCGGCACTTCTTGCTATCAACCCTGTTAGATTGCCTTGCTTCATTTCATCTAATAAATGTTGCGCAATGGCAGCCCTAATTTGCCCTTTTTTACTACATGGGTGAAAAGCAGCTGTCTCAGTCATGGGCCCCTTTACCCTTCCATACATATACACATTGTCAAAAAAAATCAGTTTTGCGCCAGTTGCTTTGCAAGCTTGAATGGTATTGGTCATGATAATGGGCCATTTTTCTGACCAGACCTTGGTTTCATAGTCTAACCCAACCAATAAATACACTATGGAAGAACCCTGAACGGCCGCTAACGTTTGATCTGGATTGGTTAGATCCGCACTCAGGGCTTCTAAACCAATTTGATGTTTAGGGTTCCTAGCTACAATTCGCACTTGCTCCTTATTGGCTAATAAAATGGGCACCAACTCATTGGCTATCACGCCACCGGCTCCTAAAATGGTATGTAATGACATAACTCGGGGGATTTTGATGAATAAGGGTTCTTATTGGCGGGTATTGGAAAATAGCACCGTTTTTTGGATTAACCATAAAATTCCCAAATAAGCTGTAAAAAAATGGGCGAATGCTTACTTTTGAACGAGTTCAAAAAGCCATGGATAATTTTGTAGTATCAGCCAGAAAGTATAGACCCCAGAACTTTAATACAGTTGTGGGTCAATTGCATATCACCACTACCCTCAAGAATGCCATCAAAAACAATCAGTTGGCACATGCTTTCTTGTTTTGTGGTCCAAGAGGAGTTGGGAAAACCACCTGTGCCAGGATTCTAGCAAAGACCATTAACTGCACCAATCAAACACCCGAGGGTGAAGCTTGTAATACCTGTAATAGCTGTGTATCTTTTGACGCAGGCAGTTCTATGAATATTCATGAATTGGATGCGGCTAGCAATAACTCGGTAGATGATATACGCACCCTGGTAGAACAGGTACGTTTTGCTCCACAGGCTGGTAAATACAAAGTATATATAGTAGATGAGGTACACATGCTCAGTGCATCGGCCTTCAATGCCTTTTTGAAGACATTGGAAGAACCCCCACCCTATGCTATTTTCATCTTAGCCACCACGGAAAAACACAAGATTCTTCCTACCATTTTGAGTAGGTGTCAGATCTTTGATTTTAAACGCATCACCAATAATGATACGGTAGAACACTTACAAGAAATAGTAGATAAAGAATCTATTAAGGCAGAAAAAGCGGCACTACAAGTGATTGCTCAGAAAAGTGAGGGTTGCATGCGTGACTCACTTAGTATTTTAGACAAGATTGTGAGTTTTACCAATGGAACGCTTACCTATCAAAATACCTTAGAGCATTTAAATATCCTGGACGATGATTATTATTTCAAACTCTTGGAAGCCATGCAGCAACAAGACCTTTCTGCTGCCATGTTACTCTTTGACCAAATAAATAGAAAGGGTTTTGAAGGTGATTTGGTACTCAATGGATTTGCCGAATTTGTAAGGAATTTACTTGTTTGCAAGGATCCCAAATCTGCCGCCTTATTAGAAGTGGTAGAAGGATTACAAGAAAAATATACAACCACGGCACAAAGGGCTGGTGTTTCTTTTTTGGTGAGTGCGCTGAATATTTTAAATGAGGCCGAGATCAATTATAAAATGGCTAGGAATAAACGCCTGCACGTTGAGCTGGCTTTGATAAAATTGAACTTTTTGCAACAGGCCATTGAGCTAAGTGCAGATGGTGGTCAATTAGTAAAAAAAAAACGACTTGATCAACCCATAGCTTTTCATACCAAAGCGGTTCCATCCATTCAAATGGGCGGAGTACCAGCAGCTAGTACTGCCCCAAACAAACCAGCTAGCACAGAAGCCAAATTATATGTAGAAAGCCCCAAACCCGCTGCTACAGCTGCTCCTAAACCTACCCAACCCGTTGCAGCAAATCCTAGCAATAGCAGTGTTGCGGCACCCAAAGCGGCAGCACCCACGGCAACAACAACCATTCCTGCAGGACCATCCAAACTAATTCCCCCAGCTGCAAGTGGAGCAGGCAAAAAAGGTTTATTAGACGCACTCCGTGAAAAATATGGTGACCAGTATGCCATTCAAGAAGTTCCAGATGCAGAGCTGCTCAATATGGAAAAATTACAAGCCTGCTGGAATGAGTATACCAAGAACTTAGAGCAGCAACTCAAACATTCTTCAGCAGGTACATTCCGTATTGCCAGATTGTCCATTGAAGACGATATTCATTTTAATGTATTAGTGGGTTCTCTTACTTCACAAAAATTTGTGGAGCAAGAAAAAATGCTCTTGCTAGAGCATATTCAAAAAGCATTTTTCAACCCTGGCATTATGTTCCAAGTATTGGTTGAAGCTGGTGAACAGGAAGAAGTGCCTGCACATTTGCGCATGAACAGTAGGCAAAAATTTGAGCGCATTGCTGAACAATTTCCTATGGTCAGAGAATTAAAAGACCGATTGAAACTAGAAATTGATTATTGATTATTTAGACTGAGTGTAGCCATTCTTAATTAACCAGGGTAAGACTTTCAATCGTTGATCACCTTGAATAATAATTTCTGCGTCCTTGGCCGATCCACCAGTACCACAAAAATTCTTTAATTGTTTGCCTAGTTTTTCCAAGTCATCTTCCTTACCAATAAAACCGGTAATCAGCGTAACAGCTTTGCCTGCGCGGTGTTTGGTTTCTAATCTAATGCGTAATTTTTGTTGTGCGGGAGCTAATGTTTCAACCGTTTCATCAGCTGGTTGAAAAGAAAAATTGGGATCCGTGCTATAGACAAATCCTTGTGTATCGGGTTTGTTTTTCTTTGACATGTTTCGTTATTTAATCAAAACTGCTTTTAAACTTAAATCCAAGCTTTGTGCTTGGTGTATCAGGGCACCAACGCTTACATAATCTACGCCTGTTGCTGCATATGCTTGAATGTTTTCTACATTAATGCCACCACTGGCTTCTGTTTCAAATGCCCCATCAATCAACTTCACTGCTTGAGCCACTAAATCAGGACTAAAATTGTCTAACATGATTCGGAAAACCTTTCCTTTGGCCATACTACAAACTAATGCAACATCTGCCAATGATCTAGTTTCTACTTCAATTTTTAACGGATTCGGTAAAGACTGCGAATAAGCAAAAGTCTTATTAATGGCGGCTTCAATACCTCCACAATAATCAATATGATTGTCTTTGAGCATAATCATATCATAGAGTGCATATCTATGATTTACGCCACCTCCAATGCGTACCGCTTCTTTTTCCAATAACCTAAAATTGGGTGTAGTTTTTCTGGTGTCCAGAATTTTAGTATGATAACCTTCTAATAAGGCACTGTATTTTTTAGTTAGGGTTGCAATGCCACTCATGCGCTGCATGCAATTTAAGACCAACCTTTCACAAGATAAAATGGTATGCACAGCTGCTTCCACTTCAAATGCCTGATCACCCACTTGCATGGCATCACCATCCTTCATCATTGGGTGAAAAACGGCGGTAGGTTCTACTAAGGAAAAAATCTTTTGAGCCACATGCATCCCTGCCAAAACCCCATTTTGCTTGATTTTCAAAACAGCTTTCCCTCTGGCAGTTTTGTCAATAGATCCTAGGGTGGAATGATCCCCATCCCCAATATCTTCTTGCAAAGCATCTACTATTAGTTTCTGCAACAGTTCATCATAAGTCTGCATGGCACAAAACTACTTGCTTCCTGTTGATTGGGGAAGTATGTGTTCAATTTTCACGAAAAATGCTGGAACTTAATTAATTCGCATGGTAATGATCTGGTGTTTACCTGCTTTTGCCTTGAGCATCACCGTTACATTATAGGCCTTTCCAGTGCTAGTGAGTTTTCCTGTTATATAAAGGGTATTGCCAATTTCTCTATCAGAACTCTTGTCAAATCCCTTGATATTGTTTTCATCAAAGAAACTCTTTAATGCAATTGTAGCTTGATTACGGCCCATATTTTTAACCTCATCCTTGTCCAAGAATTTGAGGTCTATATAATCGTCAAAATAACGTGCCACTTCGTCTGCATTAGCCGTCTTAAAAGCCTTGACCACTGCATCCGTGTCTGTTTGTTGGGCAAATCCTGCAAAGCTGAACAATAACCCAATTAATAAAAGAATCTTACGCATAATGTGGTATTTCTTATAAACAGTTCGCCAAAAACATGCCAAGTTTAATAACTTACACCCGGAAAGCTAAGTTAGCAGAAAATAACGTTGGTAACTACCAGCATTTTAACAAAAACATATGAGCAAGAAAGTGATTTTGGCCATCATGGATGGCTGGGGATTGGGCAAAATAGCCAGTGCAGATGCTATTCAACAAGCAGATCCCGAATTTGTCAGCAGTTTGTACAGTCAATATCCCAATACAACTTTGGTTACTTGTGGAGAAGACGTAGGTCTACCAGAAGGCCAAATGGGAAATAGTGAAGTAGGACACTTGAACTTAGGCGCAGGAAGAATTGTATACCAAGAATTGCAACGCATTAATGTAGCCATCCGCACAGGAGAATTGGCTGGAAATGCAGTGCTTTTGGCAGCCATCCGCGGAGCAAAAGCTGCCAATAAGCCCCTGCACTTATTGGGTTTGGTTAGTGATGGTGGGGTACATTCCCATACCAGTCATTTAAAAGCCATTTGTGATGTTTGTAAATCAGAGGGGTTAACCGAAGTATATATTCATGCATTTACAGATGGTAGAGATACGGATCCCAAAAGTGGTTTGGGATACATTACCAATATGGAAGCATTCTTAAAGGATTCCGTTGGAAAAATTGCTACCGTGAGTGGTAGGTATTATGCCATGGATAGAGACAAACGTTGGGAAAGGGTAAAACTAGCTTACGATGGTTTGGTAAATGCAAAAGGCGCTACTGCATCCAATGCCATTGAAGCCGTTACTGCCTCTTATGAAGCTGGTAAAACCGATGAGTTTTTATTGCCTACCGTGATTTTAAATGACAAAGGAGCACCAGTTGCAAAAATCCAATCTGGTGACTATGTTATCTGTTTTAATTTTAGAACAGACCGTTGCAGAGAAATCACTGAAGTGCTTACCCAAACTGACTATCCAGAATTTGAGATGAAGGCATTGGATTTGCATTATACTACCATGACCATGTATGACCACAAATTCAAAAACGTATCTGTGATTTTTGAAAATGATAATTTGGTCAACACATTGGGTGAGGTTTTAGAAGCCAATGGTAAAAAACAAATTAGGATTGCAGAAACCGAAAAATATCCGCACGTTACTTTCTTTTTCAGCGGTGGAAGAGAAGTTCCTTTTAATGGTGAAAGCAGGATCATGGTGCCTTCTCCCAAAGTAGCTACTTATGATTTGCAACCAGAAATGAGCGCCATTGAAATCACGGATAAATTGATTCCAGAAATTGAAAATGAAACGGCTGATTTTATTTGCTTGAATTATGCCAATACCGATATGGTGGGGCATACCGGCGTTTTCAGCGCAGCTATTACCGCAGCTAAAACAGTAGACGCCTGTGTTAAAAGAGTAGTTACTGCTGCATTGGCACATGGTTATACCGTGTTCTTAACAGCAGATCACGGCAATGCCGATTTCATGATCAATGAAGACGGTTCTCCAAATACAGCACATACATTGAACCCTGTTCCCTTCTTTATCATTGACAAAGATTGGAAAGGAACTATACAGCCTGGAAAATTGGGAGACCTTGCGCCTACTATCTTAAAAGTAATGGGCTTGGATATTCCAAAAGAAATGACAGGCAATACACTTATCTAAAACCAAGTTTATGAAACTGTTTAAAAAAATCATGTTGGCATTATTGGTGATATTCCTAGTAATGCAGGCATTTAGACCTACAAAAAATCTTTCTGCCAATACAGAAAATGATATATCAGTTTCCTATGCTGTACCAACTGAGGTGAAAACCATTTTGGCAAAAGCTTGTAATGACTGTCATTCCAACAAAACGGAATACCCATGGTATGCCAATATTCAGCCAGTAGCTTTTTGGTTGAATGACCATGTGGTAGACGGAAAGCGTCACATGAATTTTAATGAGTTCAACAAGTATCGGATTGCCAAACAATACAAGAAATTGGAAGAATGTATTGATGAGGTAAAAGATGGAGAAATGCCTCTGGAATCCTATACCATGATCCATAAAAATGCCATCCTTACTGAAGCTGAAAAAACAACACTAACCAATTGGTGTTTAACCGTAAGAGACAGCATCAAAGCCAAGTATCCGGCAGATAGTCTGGTGCTTCCCAAAAGAAAATAATCCATGGAAATTACCTCAGCCAAATACAATATTTCTTCTGCATTGGTTACCCAGTGTCCCAAACCGGATAGGCCCGAATATGCCTTTATTGGCAGGAGTAATGTGGGCAAATCCTCCTTGATTAACTTGCTAACCAAGACCAAGAATCTGGCCAAGACATCGGGCACACCAGGTAAAACACAGTTGATCAACCATTTTGAGATTGAAAGCGCTGGCAATATGAAAGGGCCTAAGGAAAAATGGTTCTTGGTAGATTTACCCGGCTATGGTTATGCCAAAAGGTCTATCTCTGACAGAAATAGATGGGAACAAATGATTGATGGATACTTGCGTAAAAGAGAAAATCTGGTACAGGTATTTGTTTTGATTGATAGCAGACACGGACCTCAGAAAAACGACCTGGAATTTGTGAATCAACTAGACAGTTGGCAGGTTCCGTTTTCCTTGGTATTCACCAAATCAGACAAAGAAAAACCGGGTGTGGTTGCCAGAAATGTACAAGCATTTTTAGACAAACTCAGAGAAACCTGGCAATTTTTGCCTAGGCATTTTGTTACCAGTGCCGAGAAAAAAGAAGGAAGAGAAGAACTCTTACAGTTCTTGCAATTCATGAATAATCAAGTAAAAGAAAACAACGAACCCAAAGATTAGGGGGCAACATTCCGATTGGTTCTTCAACCAATAATAGCATTGAAAATTTTTAGCATCAATTACAGATCTTGTCTGCACAGCAACTGCTGGCAAAGGCTTCTGGCTTGGCTTTGAAGGCAAAACCCATACCCAGAATATAACCCATGGCTTCTTTTAAAGCATCATTGCTTTTAAACTGTGGATTGGTATTAATGTCTGCGTGAACTTCCATTTCTACATGGTGCTCAATAAACAAATCGCAGAGTTCATAAGCAATCTCAATGCTTTTTGCCACTTCTACCAACATCCTTTCTTTAATGTGGTACTTGGTTTTTGTTTTTTCATTGTGGATGTACATAAAGCCGCCATTGTGCTCTCGTAAAAAAACAATAACGGAAGCAAATTCCGTATCATCTCCTTTTACCTGACTGTCTGTACCAATGCAGACTTTGAGTTTGGTTCCTTTTTCCGCTTCCAACACTATGGCATCGGCCACAGCCTGTTTAATGGGAAGATCAATCGATTCGCCGTTGAATTTTCTCCAATACATAGATGGGTGGTTTTTGTAATTTACCAATTAAAGCCCGGCAGACTGCCATTTTCAGGTTATCTAATTGTCAACAGCGGTGGAAAACCCCCGTTGGTCACAATTTCAGACAGGCTAGGCCCTTCAAATGGAAACTTTGTCATATTTTGACTTATAGTACGAAAATTGGGATATACACCAACTTAACAATATCTGATGAAAATATTACTTACCTATCTGAAGCCCTATAAATGGCATGTTGCACTAGCACTTTTACTTGCGGGCATTAACCAGACATTTTCCATGTTTGACCCCATGATTTTTGGAAAATTACTGGACCAATACGCCAGCCATCCCAAAATAGGTGCAGACGGATTACCTAGAAATGAGGAAGCCTATATCAGGGGTATCTCTAGTATGTTGTTGCTATTGGTTGGAACTGCCATGGTAAGTAGAATTGCCAAAGCTTTTCAGGATTATACCGTAAACGTGATTATTCAAAAATTTGGCGCCAAAATTTTTACCGATGGCCTCAAGCATAGTATGCGCTTACCCTATCAAGAATTTGAAGACCAACGCAGTGGAGAAACATTGTCCATCTTATCCAAAGTAAGAACCGATACAGAGAAATTCATAGGATATGTCATCAACGTATTATTTGGAATTATAGTGGCTGTGATATTTGTCTCTATTTATGCCACAAGACTACACTGGTCTATCATGCCCATTTATTTAGGAGGCGCAGGATTAATTGCGGCAGTGACCAATTTGTTGAGCAAGAAAATCAAAGTCATTCAAAAAACAATTGTAAAAGAAACTACTTCTTTAGCTGGTTCTACTACGGAGAGTTTGCGCAATATTGAATTGGTGAAAAGCCTTGGTCTAACAGAACAAGAGGTAAAACGATTGAACAACAATACGTACAAAATCCTAGGATTAGAATTACGTAAAGTGAAAAATATTCGTTCCTTGAGTTTTATTCAAGGTACCATGGTTAACTTTTTGAGACAGGTAATCACTTTTACTTTAATGTGGTTAATGTTCAAAGAAGTACTTACAGTGGGACAATTAATCTCCTTGCAGTTTTATAGCTTCTTTATTTTTGGTCCGCTTCAAGAAATTGGAAGTATTATTATGAGCTATCGCGAAGCAGAAGCTTCATTGACCAATTTTCACAACCTCATGCTCAAGAAAGTGGAACCAAAACCAATTGAACCAAAATTGGTGGGCATGGTAGAAGAATTGGAATTCAAGAATGTTACTTTCAAACACCAGACAGCTACTTATAATGCCTTAGATGGTATTTCATTTGACGTAAAAAAAGGAGAAACCATTGCCTTTGTTGGACCTTCTGGTGCAGGAAAGAGTACCCTTGTGAAACTCTTGGTAGGCTTGTATAGAACCAATCAAGGCACTATTGAATACAATGGCATCAATGGGAATGATATGGATTTTGATGAGCTCCGCAATCAAATTGGTTTTGTAACACAAGACACCCAACTTTTTGCAGGTACCATTCGTGAGAACCTCACATTTGTTTACCCCAATGCTACAGAAGCAGACGTTTTAGACGCATTACACAAATCTAGTTGTGATAATTTATTGGCCAGGGCCGATAATGGTTTAGACACCATGATTGGAGAAGGTGGTTTAAAATTAAGTGGTGGTGAAAAACAAAGACTATCCATTGCACGTGCTTTGCTCCGTCATCCGCATTTACTCATTTTTGATGAAGCCACTTCTGCACTTGACAGTATTACAGAAGAAGAAATTACCAATACCATTAGAACCATTTCTGCAGAGAAGGAACAGATTACCGTAATGATTGCCCACCGCTTGAGCACCATTATGCACGCAGACAGAATCTATGTTTTGGAGAAGGGTCAAGTGGTAGAAACCGGAAGCCATCAGCATTTGCTGGAAGAAAAAGGATTGTACTATGCTATGTGGCGTCAACAAATAGGAGAACGCAAACTATTGGCAACGGTTTAGACTCAAACTATTATTCGAATTTCTTTTTAATGTATTCCAATACTGTTGGGTCTTCCAAACCTTCCATATCGCTTAGTTCCAGCTCTAAGGCTTTGTTGCTTAGACTAATTTCTAAAAGTGAGATACATAGAGAAACTAGGAATACCATTAAACCAAAGGCAAATAGCACATGGGCTATTCCAGTTCTTTCAATATAAATCAGGAATATGCAGAAGATGCAAGTGATGATAGCAATCATTCCCAGCATCTGCATATTCCTGATTAATTTTAAGCGATAACGGATACTTTTAATCTGTCCATGCAATACAAGATCATTCACTCCTTTTTCTAAATATTTATCATGCAAGCTGCGTACCCTATTTGCTAAAGCCAAATACCTATTGGTATAGGCCAAAAGCACCAAACTAATGGCTGGAAAAAGTAGCGCAGGTGTATTGATAGAAATATCCATACTGCAATATAATCCAACTTGTTTAGGAAGCTACTTTGAAATTCAATGGAATATTCAATTTCAAGCTAAGGTTTCTGCCCATGTTGAATACACCCATTCTACCCGTAACTGCATTGGTATCTGTATATTTTAATCGGTTCAAATGGTTTTGATAACTAACATCGCTTAGGTTATTGATACCCAAATTGATACTAGCTATTGTTCTGCCCTTTGACACAAATTCAGTTCCAATACCAAAATTCAACAAACTATATCCAGCTGTAGGTGTTTCTGTGTCATAGCCAGTAAAGACCCTGTTTTGGGTACTGTTATGATCCAATTCTAGTTTTACATAAGCATTGCGCAAACCCTTGCCCATTTTATTGGCATTGGCCCTAAGTACACTTAATAGTCTAGGAGCAGGAATAAATGGCAATTTATTGGAACCATCAAAGCTTTGGGAAAACTGACCTGCAACTAGTGCAAAACTATTTTCAAAGTGCAACCAATCTAAGGGATGCGGATGCAAATCAAGTCTAGCTTCTAAACCATATAATGCAGCATTGGCCTGTCTGAATTTGAAGGCATATATATCAGTGCCCCCAACATTCACCAAAGAATCACCACCAGATGCTGAAGCCAATTTGCTATAGAATACATAGTTCTGAATGGCATTGTAAAAAGCAGTTACTGCAAAACTAATATGGGTACCATTGTATTCTACTCCAGCATCTGTTTGAAGTGAGGTTTCAGTTTTTAAATCAAGAGATCCATATTCATACCTATTGGTTCCCTCATGTGCGCCATTGCTGGCCAATTCTGAAACAGAAGGAGCCCTAAATCCTCTAGCAAGGTTTAATTTCCAAGTCAATTGTTCATTTGGACTATAACTCATTCCTATACTGGCACTAAAATCTGAAAACTGTTTGTCAAATGCTTTGAATTTCAGATCTGCACCTTCCGAAAATTCCTTTCCAGTTACCTGGCGCATATCATAACGCAGACCACCACTTAAGGTGATTTGATTTGAAAAGGTTTTCTTGCTATATACAAAACCACCCAAGTCAAATTGATTGTATTCTGGAATCAATACCTCTTCTGCTAGATTCCTATTTTGTTGATACATGCCTGAAACCCCAATAGAAGTTTTCCAACCTTTGTTTTCTGCAAAATGGTATTGGGTATTATAGGTAACGGTTTGCAAATTAAAATAGAGGGCAGGCAAGTTCATATTATCAGGATCGCCAAACTCTCTACGTTGGTTTTGTTGATAGCCAACATTGAGGTTCAACCTGCCAGTTCCCAGTGCAATATTGTTATCAGAAGCAATTTTAAAATGGTTAATTCCTTGATAAGGTGTATATAGATTTCTACTATCTAATTCAGACTGACTAGCTATGTGTTCTTGAGCCGTTTCTGGGAACACCAAGAACCTACCAGTTGCGGAGTCTCTAGCACCTTCTACCATCCCAATTTTCTGGTTAAAATTACTGATCAATAAATGGCTATAACCCCAAGATTTGTTAATACCCAAATAACCCCCAAAATTTCTTTCATTGAACCTGCTATTCAATACTTTGCCATCATACGCATTACTATAATCTCCAGCAGATTTATAAGTACCATAAGCATTCCAATTAAAGCCATTTTTCAAGTGACCAGCTATGTTGGCATTGGTTCCATACAAACCATTATTGGCATTATAACTACCCAAAATATTTCCACTAATAGTGCCTTTTTCTACTGGCGAATTGGTAATTAAATGCACTACACCTGCCATGGCATCTGACCCATAAAATAAAGAAGCTGGGCCTTTTAATACTTCTACTTTTTGAATACTGTATTCATCTACTTCAATCCCGTGTTCGTCTCCCCATTGTTGGCCTTCTTGTCTCACACCATCATGTACGGTAACTACTCTATTGTAACCCATACCCCTGATCACCGGTTTTGAAATAGCAGGGCCGGTGGAGAGTGCCGCAACACCTGGCACCAATCTGCTCAAAGCATCAATGATATTCCCTGCAGAAGACTGGAGTAAGTCTGCTTTTTTTACAATTGAAATAGGTTGAGAACTTAGCTTTGTTCTAGTGGCAGATGCTACACCTGTAACAACTACTTCCTCATGTTGTGCAAAAGTTTCAACTAGGGCATAATTTTTAGAAAGATTACCGTTTAATTCAATGTTTTCAATTAGCGTAGAAAATCCTTGGAAACTAATTTCTAATAAGTATTTACCATTTGGGATATCCGTTATTAAAAACTTACCATTAGCATCCGATACGGCACCCATTTTTACTTCATGCAAATAAATACTTGCACCTACTAAAGGACTACCTGTTTTTTTGTCTGTGATTAAACCACTAAAACTGTTTTTAGCAAAATCAGTTGTCTTATCAATTGGGTTAGATCCAGAAACGTTTTTTATTGGTTCAGATTTGTTAGAAAGATTGGTTGTTTGTAATTGGGCATTGACAGTAAAATGTAAAACTACTATTGCCAGAACGCCTAAAGCAGTTGCTAATCGCATGATTCAATTTTTAAAGTTAAAAGGGATAAATGGGGTACCCCATGGTACCATGACCAACAAGCAGAAAATTATACTGTTGCAGGCGGCCCTCTTAAACCATAAAAATGTGTTTGTTGTACATGCGAATCTTGATTAGATCCAATATAGTTTATGGTAGTTACTGGTGGTAGACCTAATTGCAAGCCAAGATAAACTGCTATAAAAGGCGATTCTGCAACTTGCAAATCACAAGAGCAATGTATGACCAATTTGTGCAGCTGGCTACCTTTAGCAGTTTGATCATCGTTGGGTTTCTTTCCGTCTTCGTGTGTGGCAATCAAGTCATGCCATGATTTCTTGGGGGTAATGCTAAAAGCAAAAACCAAGAGGAGCAGAAGGGCTGAAAGGGTTTTTATGATGGGTCTACTGTACAAATAAAATTGTTACGTTGTTGCAAATATAGGTGGAAATCTATTTTTTCAACAGCCCAAACTGCTTTTAACGCTTTTTTGGTCATGAAATTGCCAGAAAAATAGGCAAGGATGCAGCTTTTAAACAGCTATTATGTCATATATTTAGGGGTATCATAATACCCCCTCATGACCGAACAGGCAATTATCGCGGGATGTTTACAGAACGACGTTGCAGCGCAACGGGAGTTGTACAATAGATATAGTCCCAAAATGCTCAGTGTTTGTTACCGCTTTGCTCAAAGCAGAGAAGATGGTGAAGACATGTTGCAGGAAGGATTTATCAAAGTGTTCACTCAGATGCACACATTCCAGAACAAGGGTGCTTTTGAAGGATGGATCAGGCGAATTATAGTTCATACCTGTATCAATTTTCTGAAAAAGTATAAGAAGTTCAATGAAAGTGTTGACTTGGCTTATGCTGATTATATTCAAGTGAAAGAGGAAACAGTTCCTTCTATCATGCAAGCCAGACAAATCATTGAATGTATTCGATTATTGCCTTTGGGTTATAGAACGGTTTTGAACTTGTATGCTTTGGAAGGATATAGCCACAAAGAAATAGGACAAATGTTGGATATTGAAGAAAGTACCAGCAGAAGTCAATATACTAGGGCAAAATCCATGTTGGAAAATATACTGATCAGGAAACAGATCATTGACCAACCAAAACCACAATTCAATTGGTTGGCCAGTTTGAAGAAATAATTGATCGCTGCTGCTACTGCTGTATATGGGAAATGATATGTACCAAGACGAACTTGAACAGTTTTTACAAGATGAGGTAAAAGACCATCGCATGTACCCTTCAGACAAGATCTGGAGGAATATCAATGCGGAAGTCAACGGCCATCAGCGCTGGCCTGCATTAGGTATCATTTCTATATTCATTATTTCTGCCTTAACAGTTTCTACCTTACTCAATATCAACCCTTCTCAAAAATTATTGAAGGCATATAGTCTTAGACAAAAAGACCCCAATAAATTACCCTTACAGGATTTAAAACATAGTCCCAACGATTTTAATGCAACTGCTCCTTCTGACCTTACAGCCAATACGATTGCTAGTTTGAAAAGAAAGGATAATCTATTGGAACCTGAATCAATTAGTTTAGATGAAACACCGGTTGTTGCTTTAGAGTTCTCTAAAAGGGCAGAACCCATTACTGTTTTAAAAACTAATGGAAAAACTACTACTAAGTCGGCTTTATTTCATGAAACGGCCATAGTTGTTCCCATGGGAACTGTTGCATCTAGGGAGTTGAGTCCTGAGAAACTAAATTTTCTTACTGAAATGAATGAGCAGGCTACCATGTCTGCCGGATATACAAAATCAGAAAGTCAGGATCAAGAAACTGCTGATCAAAAAGACAAATCTGTTGAATCTGTTCAGCCTGCTGTAGTTAAAGAGCAACATCCAACCGATCAATTCTTACAAGACTTTGCATATGTTCCACCTACAAAATTAGAAAGAGGAAAAAACAGCAAATTTGGATTCGGCTTTTTTATCACTCCTTCTACTAGTTATCGAAAATTAACGGATGATAAGGCCAAGGATCTTTTAGGAGCTGCACCTGCTTCTGCACCAGTTGGCTTAAACTACACTACAGATATTAATAGTATTGTAAGACACAAACCTGCAGTAGGATTAGAATTGGGATTTGCTGTGTTGTACAATATGAGTAATCGCCTGAAATTTAAAACAGGTATTCAATTCAATACACGACAATATTATATTGAAACCTTCCAAGCAAGTACTGATATTACTGTCATTTCTTTGGTGAACAATCGAGGGGTAGAAAACATTTCTGTCTTCTCACCATATAACAACAATAACGGTTATAAGAGTACTCAATTAGACAATAAAATGTACCAGGTATCCATTCCAATTGGATTTCAATATGACCTAATTCAGGGCAGAAAATTAGGCATCACTGCAGAAGCTTCTATACAACCAACTTTTACACTGAACAAAAGTCTATACCTACTTTCAACGGATTATAAACACTATGCTGATGGTAATAACCTAATGCGCAAGTGGAATATCAACAGTGCAGTAGGAATTAACCTAACCTACAAAACAGGGGCTTATCAGTGGTACTTAGGACCACAAGCAAGGTTTCAACACCTTCCCACTTATTCCAATAAATACCCTATTACAGAGTATTTGATGGATTATGGCATTCGTCTAGGTTTTATCAAACAATTGAAATAGTCTAATCCTTAACAGTCTTCAAACGTATTCATTCACAGAAGTTTTGTGCTGATTGAATACATTTGCTTATGAATTATGCAAGGGTAATACCATTTCTGCTATTAGTTTTGTTTTCTTGTAAAAACAAACCAGTTACTAATAATACAAAAGCAGTCCCAGATAGCAGTAAATTTTACCCACTGTCAGAATTTATTCAAGAACAGATGGCTTATGTAGACCTCAGAAATTTTGAGATTTATAAAAAACAAGTGAGTTCAACAAAGATTGATTCAAACATTATTAGCAAAGAGGAATTTAAACAATTGGCTGCTTTATTTCTAAACTTAGATATTAGTAAGCCAGATAAAAAGCAAACCTACACTGAAACCCTATTCCATGACCTGAGTACGGCTAGCTACACACTCAACTATAAAACCAACCAGGCAACTGACTTGGTCAAAACCATGGACATTCTTTTGGATGAGCAAACAAAAATGGTCAAGCGGGTGTTCATTGTTTCAGAATTTCAGAAAGCCGATAGCAGCATCATGGATCACCATAGTTGGACGGCAAACAAACAATTTCAAATTACAAGAACCATAGAAACGGCCAGTGGCAGAAGCAATAAAACCACCACCGTATACTGGATTAGAAAATAATTTGCGGCAGATGACTTCCAGTGAATTTCAACAGATTGCCCATACCATTCCTCACCAACCAGGGATCTATAAATACTATGATCATGATGGTGTTTTGCTTTATGTGGGTAAGGCAAAGGATTTGAGAAAGCGTGTGGGGTCTTATTTTTCTAAAACCTTTACCACTTATAAAACCCATGAACTAGTTCAAAGAATTGTAACTATTCAATTTACCATTGTTGATTCTGAGCAAGACGCATTCCTATTGGAAAATTCCTTGATTAAGGAATACCAACCCAAATACAATATTAACCTAAAGGACGATAAGACTTACCCCTATATTGTTGTTAAGAAAGAACCCTTTCCTCGAATTTTTTTAACGCGCAACAAATACAATGACGGTTCTGAATATCTAGGTCCATTTACCTCAGCAGGCAAAGTGCGGGAACTGATTGATTTTATCAAACAATATATTCCTCTTAGAACCTGCAAGCTACCCTTAACGGATAATAATATTCAAAAAGGTAAATTCAAAGTTTGTTTAGAATATCATTTAGGCAATTGCAAGGGACCATGTGAAGGATTGCAAGACAGTACCGATTACAATGAGGGCTTGCAGCAAGTACGCAATATGCTCAAAGGTAATCTTGGCGCAGTTACAACACATTTTACCAAAGAAATGCAGGCTGCTGCATCAGACATGCAATTTGAAAAAGCTGCTCTGATTAAAAAGAAGATTGAGCACTTAGAAACATATAGTGCCAAGTCTGTGATTGTAAGTAAGCACTTGCAAAATCTAGACGTCTTCTCCATGGTCAGAGAAGCACAATGGGCTTATGTTAACTATTTGATGGTACAAAATGGAACTATTGTACAAACGCATACAGTTCCTTTAGAAACCAAATTAGAAGAATCTGATGAAGAGGTTTTATGTTTTGCCATTGCCAATTTGAGAACAAGTTTCAATAGTCTTTCTAGAGAACTGATTCTACCTTTTGAGTTAGACTATCCAGAATCAGAGGTTCAGATTACTGTTCCAAAAGCAGGTGACAAAAAGAAATTACTAGAACTCTCAGAAAAGAATGTGCAATATTTTAAAGAGTCTTTGAAAAGAAAACAATTATTGCATTTAGAGGGCAAGACTGATATAGAACAAAAACAAGTGTTGTATCAATTGCAAGACATGTTGCAATTGCCGGAATTACCTATACATATTGAATGTTTTGATAATAGTAATTTTCAAGGATCCTATCCTGTATCGGCCATGGTCTGTTTTAAAAACGGCATGCCCAGTAAAGTGGACTATCGGCATTACAACGTAAAAACGGTTCAGGGAATTAATGATTTTGCCACCATGACAGAAGTGGTTTATAGGCGATATAAGCGCGTCTTAGACGAATCCCTTCCCATTCCTCAATTAATTATTATTGACGGCGGAAAGGGGCAACTAGGAGCTGCTATGCAAAGTATTCATCAACTAGGGTTACATGGCAAAACAACCGTAGTGGGTTTGGCCAAAAATATTGAGGAATTGTTTTTCCCTGGCGATTCAGAATCTATCAAATTGCCTTGGGATTCTGATAGTTTAAAACTAGTAAGAAGGATTAGAGATGAAGTACACCATTTTGGTATTACATTCCACAGAAACAAAAGATCAAAAGGTACCCTAGCAAATGAATTAGAAACCATCGTAGGCATTGGAAAGCAAACGGCTGATCAGTTGTTGAAAACCTTTAGGTCAATCAAAAATATTAAGGAGCAAGATTTGGAAACTTTGGCCAAAGCCATTGGCGCACAGAAGGCAGGATTGGTACACGCCCATTTTCATACCATTGAAAATCAAGCATAAAAAAGGGGCCAGGATGAATATCCAGCCCCGTTTTTAAAATCCAATATCCTATGAAAAACCATGTCTAAGTTAAGCATTTGTTATTATATCCACAAAGAGAAACTATCTATTTTCCGTCATTTCTTGACGATTTTACCAAAAAAAGGGGCCATTTGGCCCCTTTTTTGAATTTTTTCAAATGATTCTATTAATAACTCCAGAGATCTTGCTCGTAGTTGAAGATTTTGTCCTTGATGTTCTGGCCTTCTAGCAAACGGAACAAAGGATCTTTAATCAAGGCATTTAGATATTTATCGCCTGGGTTATTGATGGTTGATTTAATAATATAAGAGGAGAAGAACCTACTTTCAAACAACTCTTCCCAAGACATTCTACCTGCAAAATTCTTTGGATTATACACATCAAATTTTACCAGGGTTCTGCGTAAATCTGGGTAGTGCACCCAGAACAAAGTACGAGGCTGTGACTTACCAGCTACTACTTGTTTGGCAATAGGAGCAATACCAATGATTCTGCAATACATGCGGCTAGATTCTTTGTCAAAAATCCACTGTTCTTTAAGACGGAACGTGT
>CALRXZ020000059.1:0-21148 GCA_943372255.1 Chitinophaga pinensis | reverse complement strand
CCATGATTCGCAAAGACTTTGCAGCCATGAAAGATGTGTATACGGCACCCATTCAGTTTAATAAAACCAGGGGTGGTTACTATTATGCAGAGGAAGGGTTTTCCATTAAAGAGTTTCCCTTAACCAATGAAGAGATCTCGGCACTTGACTTTTCAACGGCCTTGTTGCATAACCTGAAAGACACTCAAATCTTCAAACAGTTTGAGAATGCCATTAACAAACTCATTGAAGGCTACAGAATCAGTAAGGTCTTGGGCAAGTCTGAAAAACAGTTGATTCAGATTGAGGAACCATTAAAAACGCAGGGTAATCAGTGGTTGGAACCCATTTTGAATGCCATTATTGAACAGAAAACCTTGAACATCACTTATGCCCGTTATGGAGGTGAGCCAAAGGAACACGTTGTATCTGCCTGCTTGCTCAAAGAATATCATAACAGGTGGTATCTAGTTGGCCACTCAAAAAGAAGTGACAGCTTACTAGTGATGGCACTAGACAGAATCCAAAACATAACATCCTGCCAGGAGCCATTTGCAAGCATTGACCAGTTTCAACCAGACGAGTTTTTCAAATACAGTTTTGGAATTACCCAGTTTCACGATGTTAGTCCAGAGAAGATCCTACTCAAATTTAACCCACACACCGCACAATACATTATCAGCCAACCCCTACACCATAGTCAACAAGTGATTGTAGAAAACGAAACAGAAGTGGTGGTCCAGCTAGAGGTTTACATAAGCCAGGAATTGATCATGGCCATTCTTAGTCATGGATCTGCAGTGGAAGTTGTAGAACCAATTCACTTTAGAAAGAGAATAAAAGAACTAATTAAAGAAATGGCTGGGCAATATAAATAGGTGGTCATCTGACAAATTAGGTTTGTGTTTCACTTACAAACCAATGTCAAATGAATGCATACAAAACCCCGCTATTAGATAAAACGTTACAAATATTCTCACCCTTTAATAATGACGTGGAACCCATTAGGCTGTATTTTGCCTATTTCCAAATTATCCCAAACGTAAAGCGTATAAAGGAAATACAGGGAGACAAGTTCAGGGCCTGGACAGAAACCAAGTATGCTCATCTATTGGAGAGCAGTCATTTATCGGAGTACTATGATCATGCTTCCAAACGCTTTGACCTAGACGACCAGTATTTTATCATGCCGGAAGGCATTGTATTGAGGATAGACAAAAACAGGGTGAGTATTTATTACAAACCATCAACCAGTGCCATTGCAGAAGCTTTGGCCAAGGAAGCTTTGAAGTTTAAAAAGAAAGCAGTTACCAATCAGAGCATCAAGATGGTAGCCAATGGAACAGAAGGGTTAGAAACCTATTCCATTAAAATTAAAAAGCCGGTTTTAGATTTGAACCTGCATTACAATGAAGACCTGGCAAAGTTTCATGCAAGGAATTTGAAAAACCTGAAAAGACAGGACAAAAGCGGACTCTATCTTTTCTATGGATTGCCAGGAACAGGAAAATCAACCTATATCAGGTACCTAATCAGGTCAATTAATAAAGAAGTGATTTTTATCCCGCCAGGATTGGCAGGCATTTTTGATAGTCCGGCTATAACCAAATTCCTTTTGTCAAACAGGAACACGGTATTTGTCATAGAAGACGCAGAAGAGCTACTGGTATCAAGGGATTTGAATAAGAATAGTAGTGTCTCCATGCTCCTCAACCTGACCGATGGCCTACTTGGAGAAACCCTGGGCATTCAAATCATTGCCACATTTAATACAGACCTGAATAATATAGACAAAGCCCTGTTGAGAAAGGGTCGGCTATTGGGTATGTATGAGTTTAAATCACTGAGCATTAACCGGTCCGTAGCCCTTTTGGAGAAACGAGGGATTAAGCCAGCCATGGTTCATCAACCTATGACACTGGCAGAAATCTTTAATAAAGAACAGATTGATTATCAATATCAAAAGGCAAATAGACCGGCTATTGGATTCTTGTCAAACAAAACATGAGAACCTGACAAATCTCATTCGCCAAACAGTAAATAATTCAGTAATTTGTAATCCCCCCCTAGAAGTGTATGTTAGCACCCCCAAGGCACATTCTGTCAAAGTCTACGTTTATCAAGGGCTGTCAATGCCCTAAGGCGCTCTGGATGTATAAACATCAGCCGGACTTGCGTGCAGCAGTATCAAATAGCCAACAAGCCATTTTTGACCAAGGAACCAGCGTAGGTAAATTGGCGGAGCAATTGTTTCCCGGAGGTGTAGACGCCCGCCCGGTAGACACCTATTCCTATCAGCAATCGGTGGTAGATACCTTTAACTATGTACAAGCGGGGCATAAAGTCATCTATGAAGCGGCATTTCAACATGACCAAGTGCTGGCGGCCCTAGACATTTTGGTTCAGAAAAGGGGCAAATGGCAGGCGTTTGAGGTAAAAAGCAGTACCAGCGTAAAAGATACTTTCTTACAAGACGCGGCATTGCAGTACTATGTGATTACCCAGGCGGGACTACCCTTGGTAGACTTTAGCATAGTCTATATTAACAATGAATACGAGCGATACGGAGATCTAGACATTGCCCAACTCTTTACCATAGAATCCGTTTTGGATCAGATTCTGGAGCTGCAACCCCAAATAGCGGCCAAGATTCCCCAACTCAAAGAAGTGCTGAAACAAAAAACGGTACCCGAACAAGCCATCGGCCCACACTGCTCAGACCCTTATGCCTGTGATTTTACAGACCATTGCTGGCAGCATCTACCAGAAGACTCGGTATTTGACCTGCGAGGCCATAGCGCTGGGGCCAAATCTTTTGACTTGTATGAACAAGGCATCCATAGGTTGTTAGACATACCAGATGACTATCCCCTGAATGGAGGCCAACAGTTACAGGTGCAATGCCATAAAACAGGAGAGCCGCATATAGACCAAGAAGCCCTGAATGATTTTCTAGTGCAGTTGGAATACCCGCTCTACTTTATGGATTTTGAAACCAATCAAGTAGCCGTACCCGAGTGGGATGGCACCAGACCCTATCAACAGATACCCTTTCAATATTCGGTGCATAGGCAAGACAGCCCAGGCGGACCCCTCACCCATTTTGAATGGTTGGCCCAATCAGGCACAGACCCCCGAAAGGATTTTTTGGTAAACCTGCTTAGCGCGATGGGCACAACAGGAACCATCCTAGCCTACAATTCCAGTTTTGAAAACAGCCGTCTGAATGATCTGGCATATTGGTTTCCCCGAAAAGCCAAAGCCATAGAAGCCCTGCAAGAACGGATGGTAGACCTGATGAGCCCCTTTAGAAGTAAGCATTATTACCTACCCGCCATGAAGGGATCATACAGTATTAAACAAGTACTCCCCGCCTTGGTACCCAATATGAATTATGATGAACTAACAATAGGCAACGGAGGCGATGCCAGCACTGCGTTTTATCAATTACAGTTTGAAAAAGACGCATCGGTGGTGGAGCAAACTAGAACCGCTTTGTTGCGCTACTGCGCGATGGACACCGAGGCGATGGTAAGGGTGTTGGAGAAGATAATAAAAATCGAATAATATGATAAATGGAAAATCAATTCAAAATTTTTTCAAAGAAGATAGTGAAGAGTATAAACTAAAAATGAAAAGTAAATTCCTTATAATATCTTAATTAAGGTCTTTCTAAGACTAGACATTATTTACAAACCAATTTATTTTTATTGCTTTGAAATAGACATCAAAATGCAGAACCATTCTAAAAATAATAATTCAAAAAGAGTAAAAATGGAGATTAGGAAAATTATTATTGCATATATCCTTATATCTGTTAATAATTTTTTTAATTGTTCTGCTCAAGATGTAAAATTCTCACAGTATTATTCCTCTCCATTAACTGTTAATCCTGCTTTGTGTGGTGTATTTTCTGGTAAATATAGAATAATGAGTAATTATAGAAATCAGTGGCAAGAAATCATGTACCCATATAGTACAGGAACTGTTTCAGGAGAGATGCAGATTGAGGGAGAAAAACTTGAAAATGATATTTTGGCTATTGGTGTTCATGCAATTACAGATAAATCAAATAATGGGGGTTTAAGAAATAGTTCCTTTGCTGGTACGATTTCTTTTCACAAATCATTAGATGAGCAAGGACTAAGTAGAATTGGCATTGGACTTCAGGCAGCATATATTTCAAAAGTCATAGACTATTCGAAAATGACTTTTGAAACTCAATTCACACCTTCAGGTTTTGATATTTCACTCCCTACTAACGAACGTACTAATGGATTCTCAATTAACTATCTAGATTATAGTGCAGGACTTATGTATAGTTATCTAACTGGGTATTTCAACTTTTATAGTGGTGCTTCTATTTCGCACTTGTCAAGACCAAGAGAAACGTATGGAATTTTTTCAGAAAAAGTTCCAATGCGATTTACTTTTCATGCAGGTGCTTCTCTTTTGATTGGCAACAGTAATACTATTTATGGTAGTATTATGCATTTACGAACTTCTCAAAGTAATCAAACTACCGTTGGGTTGGTCTACGGATATAATTTGAATGGACTTGAAGATAATGATGCAAATGAATTTTTACTAGGTTCTTGGTTAAGGATAAATGATGCAGTAGTACCTTATATTGGCTTAAAAATTGGCAATGTTCATGGTGGTTTGAGCTACGACCTTACAACATCTAGTGTAACTGTGGCAAATAAGGGAATGGGAGGTTTTGAATTGTCAATGCAAGTTTTATTAAATAAAAATAATGATAAACAAACATTAAGAAAAATGAAATGCAAGTTCATAATGTATTAATACTTCAGTTTTAGCAAATAAATTTTTTAAGTGAGAATTAAGATACAATTACTTTTTATTTTGTTTATTATTTTACTATTTCCTGTTTTAGGAAGTGCAAATAAATCGATTGACAAAATATATACATTTTCAGATACTACCTATACTATTGTTGCATTAGGTAATTTATCATTTTGCCAAGGAAGTAATGTAAAACTTGCAGTTAGAAGTAATATGGGTTTTCCAGTAGGTATTAATTTTCAATGGAAAAACCCTTCAAATATTCCTGGTGCAACAGATTCAACGTATACTACAGGTATTACGGGATCTTATAATGTGGTTATTTCAAGAGGCGTTGGGAGGGATACAACTTTATCTAATATTTCAGTTACGGTTTTGTCAAATCCAACAGCAGATTTTAGTTTTTCACAAAGTACAACTTGTGCTGGGGTCCCAGTTTTTTATAAAGACAATTCTATTGGATCCATTTCTACATATAAATGGGATTTTGGTGATAGTCAAATAAGCAATTTGTCTAATCCGACACATATATTTTCTAGTAGTTACGGCAATAACAATGTTTCATTTACCACAACTCTAACAGTAACAAATACAAATGGATGTACTAGTTTAATATCAAAAAACGTTACAGTATCGCAAAGACCCCAAGCAAATATTTTAGGCACATCGGTTACATGTACTGGAGCTAATCAATCGACATTCACATTTAATAATGGTTCTACAACAATCGCAACTAATACTAACTATTTATTTAATTGGGGTGATGGTAGCGCCAATACAGATATAACAACATTCAATACAGCTCAGACACATCAGTATTTGAAAGGAAATAATAGTTTAATGCATATTGTAACAGGCAATAATTCTTGTAAAGATACTGTATCAAGAATTATTTATCTTGGAAGTAACCCATCAGCTGGTATTGCAAGCCCCGGAAACACTAATATTTGTACAAACGCTGCATTAACTTTTCCAATAAGTAGTTTTGAAAATAATAGTCCAGGAACTAATTATGTAATCTCATTTAATGATGGATCTAACCCATTAACTTTTACTCAATCAACCATACCTAATAGTGTTTCTCATACTTATACTTCTGGATCTTGTGGAACAACTAGTAATGGAATATCCAATTCTTTTTTTGCAAAAATTGAAGCTACTAATCCTTGTGCTACAACCTTAGGAACAGTTACTCCAATTTATGTTTCAGAAAAACCTGTTGCAAATTTTTCAATTTCGAAAGATACCAATTGTGTAAATCTGCAAACTACTTTCTCTAATACGAGTCTAGGTTATAAGACAATTTCAACAGCTGGAGTTTGCTTGTCTGGAAATAAAGTTTGGCAAATTACTCCGGCTACTGGTTTTACTTTAGCAAGCGGACAAACTATGGGTAATACGTTTAATGATTCTGATCCATTAAATTGGCTTAATTCATCAACAGATAACCTTAAAGTAACTTTTACAACTCCAGGCACATATACTATTAGATTAACAATTGGAGGAAGTAGCACATGCCCACCAAGCTTTATTGAAAAAACCGTATGTATTAATGCAGTTCCTGTTGCTTCTTTTACATTGGATAAGAATAGTGGATGCTTACCATTAACAATAAACACAAACAATATAATAACAAATCCAAATTGTGGAAGCAATACATATCTTTGGTCTACTAGCTATACTTCAACGGATGGATGTTTGCCAAACACATCTTTAGTTGCTTATTCTAATGGTACAAATGCCTCTTCAATTAATCCACAATATCTTTTTGGAAATCCTGGTATTTATAATGTTAATTTAATTGCAATAAGTCCCGCTTCAGCGTGCTCTTCTTCCGTTTACACTTTACCAGTGTTGATTAAATCAAAACCAACAGTATCTCCAATTGCTGCATCATCAAACATCTGTGTAAATAATTTTATTACCCCAATTAGTAGTATAGGAAATTGTAATTCTAATACGGCTGAAACTTATCTATGGACATTTACAGGAGGATCTATAAATTCTTCTTCGAATGCAAGTCCCGGAAACATAACTTATTCATCTGCTGGTTCAAGTACCATTTCACTTGATGTTACAAATGAGTGTGGCACAACTACTGTTACAAAAAGCTTAATTGTAAGTCCTTTGCCAAATGCTCCAATTGGGAATGATAACTCAAGATGTGGAAGCGGTATTATTACTCTAAATGCAACTGCAGGTGTAGGTGAAACGATTGATTGGTATTCGTCAGCAACTGGAGGTACTCAACTAAAACCTGCATCTTTATCGTATAATACACCAAGCATTTCAACAACAACAATTTATTATGCTGAAGCAAGGAATATTATTTCTGGATGTATATCCCAAACTCGTACTCCTGTTACTGCAATAATCAATGCTATACCTACATCACCAGTTATAGGAAGTAACTCTTCAATTTGTGCAGGATCAACACTAAATTTATCATCAACATTAATTCCAAGTGTAACTTATTTATGGAGTGGGCCTAATGGATTCACATCATCCTCACAAAACCCAACAATTACTAATGCAACAGTTGCTTATTCTGGAACATACACTTTAGTAGTAAGTTCAAATACGTGTTCAACTGCTACCGTTAGTACATCCGTTTCAGTAAAACCAATCCCTTCTTCACCAACTGTTAGTAGTAACTCACCTGTATGTGAAGGTGGTATTTTAAATTTGAATGCATCTAATATCTCGGGAGCAACATATGTCTGGTCTGGACCTAACGGTTTCAGCGCATCTTCACAAAATCCAACCCTTACAAATGTTAATTTAAATAATGATGGCATCTTTTCTGTAACAGCTACAGTAAACGGATGTGGAAATGCATCATCAAATACAACCGTAAAAATTAATTCATTACCTAGCCTTACAATTACTAATCCTGCCACTGTATGCTCATTGGTGCCAGTAGACTTGACAAAAGCTTCAATAACAAATGGTTCATCATCTGGTCTAAATTATAGTTACTGGAATAATATACAAGCAACTAGCATAATAAGTAATCCAAATTCAGTTTTAACCGCAGGTACCTATTTTATAAAAGGTACAAATTCAAACAGTTGTACTATAGTTAAATCGGTTGTAGTTTCTTTTAATCCTTTGCCTAAAAATTTTTCAGTTATTGGAGGTGGTTCATATTGTTCAGGCGGAACAGGCCTACCAATTGGACTTAGTGGTTCAGAAAGTGGAGTTAACTATCAATTGATGATAGATAATAATCCGGTAGGTTCATTAATTTCAGGAACTGGTTCGTCTATTAGTTTTGGAAATCAAACTTCAGCCGGTTTGTATACTGTAATTGGGACAAATACTACTACAAACTGTACTAAAATAATGAATAGCAGTGTTTCCATTTCGATAAATTCATTAGCTACCCCTTCAATTAATATCACATCTTCTGCAAGTACAATTTGTGTAGGAACTTCAGTAACATTTACAGCTACAGCTAATAATGCCGGATCCTTGCCAATATATCAATGGCAATTAAATGGAATTAATGTTGGTTTAAATAGCGCGACATATAATAGTACAAATTTGGCAAATAATGATATCATAACCTGCATCTTAACTACAAGTGGGTGTTCTACGGACGCTAATGTTTCAAGTAATGCATTGACTATGATAGTAAAAGCAGTACCAACCATTAACAGTGTTACACCTGGGTCTGTTTGCGGAAGTGGAGTTGTTAGTTTAACAGCTTCAAGTAATGCAGGCATTATCAACTGGTATACAAATTCAACAGGTGGTGTTTCATTAGGGAGTGGTAATTTGTTTAATACTCCAAGTTTAAATAGTACAACCAATTATTATGTTGAGGCTACTAACAATAGCTGTGTTACAAATTCGAGAACCTTAGTTTTAGCAATTGTAAATCCACTTCCGCAAGCGACAGTTATTTCAACTAAAACAATATGTAATGGAAGTGACGTTCAAATAGGTGCAACTGCAATTAGTGGAAACACCTATTTATGGACATCTGTACCATCAAGTAATATTTCGAATATATCTAATCCTACCGTTTCTCCAATTGAAAATACAACTTATACACTTCAAGAAATTGTAAATAGTTCAGGTTGTAGTAAAAGTAATAGTGTAACAATTAACGTAAATCCCCTTCCTAATGTTACCGCTAATCCTGTAACGGAAACAATTTGTTCAAATAGTTTTACCAATATAGCATTAGCAACAACTATTCCATCAACTATTTATAATTGGACAGTTTCAAATAATTCAAATATTAGTGGTGGATTAGCGGGAACGGGAAATAATATTTCTCAAAAACTAATAAATACAAGTAGTTTGCCACAAACAATTACTTATAAAATCATTCCTTCTTATATTGGGAATAATGTAACATGTAATGGTTTGGCAAATAATGTTGTTATAACGGTAAATCCATCTCCCGGTGCTCAATTCTCAAGAAGTAATGAGACAATTTGTTCAAACAGCGCTACATCATTAGTAACCCTAAATTCTACTACAACAGATGCACAACTTAGTTGGACTGCTACACAGCCTTCTGGAATATCAGGAGTTATTACTTCAGGAACTATTAATATTCCAGTACAAACATTAGTCAATTCAACAAGTCTGCCAATTACAGTTAGTTATAATGCAATTGCAAAAACTAATGATATAAATTCTTGTTTTGGCGTAAATGCTACATATAATATTACCGTAAATCCCATTCCTAATATTATTGCAACCCCTTCAGTTCAAACAATATGTTCAAATAGTAAAACAGGAATTGTTTTGAGTACAACATTAAGTGGAACAAGTTTTGATTGGTTAATAAGTTCAAATTCAAATATAGTAGGAGCTAGTACCGGATCTGGTAATTCTATCAATCAAACTTTAATAAATACAAGCGCAACCGTTCAAATTATACAATATACCATAACACCCAAAATTCTAAATAATGGTATATTATGTTATGGAACGCCAATTATTGTACCTATTACTATTAATCCTTCTCCTTCACTTGATCGTCCATTAACGCAGGCGCCAATTTGTTCAAACAATCTTTTCAATTATATTCCAACTAGTAATACACCAAATACTATTTTTTCTTGGACTAGGAATGCTGTAAATGGAATTTCAAATCCTGCTATTTCCAATGGGATAAATGGGATCAATGAAATATTGATTAATACAACTCAAACGCCTTTAAAGGTTACATACAATTATACTTTATCAGCTAATGGGTGTAGCAACAATCAAGAAATTTTTGTTACCGTTTATCCTAATGCAAAATCAATTTTTGTTGCCGATAAATTAATTTCATGTGCACCTTATAAATTAATCGACCATATTAATGTAAGCAGGTTTCCATTAGCAAATGATGAAGTACAATATATTTGGCTTGCTAACAGTATTCAAATAGCAACTGGCCTTCAGGTACCAAGTTATGTAATTACTAATCCTTCCGATACTGTAAAACTATCGCTTATAGCAAAAAGCATATATGGTTGTACTAGTGATACTATGACGCAAACTTTATACACTATTGAAAAAATTGTTCCAGGTTTTTCTTTAAGTTCTCATAAATCATGTGGGCCAATTTCAATAAGTATTAAAAACACTACAAATCCAATAAATGCATTAAATAACTCAACGTATTTCTGGGATTTTGGGAATGGTAATTCTTCAAATAATATTAATCCACCTACTCAAATATATAATTCATCACCAAACCTGAAAGATACTATATACTATGTAACCCTAACTGTTACAACACAATGTGAAACACTTAGATATATTGATTCTATTTTGATTAGGCCACCTGCTAAAGCTTTATTTACTCCAAATTCAACAGTTGGTTGTTCACCCTTTAATGTGACTTTTAGAAATAATTCTTTAGGGGCAAATACTCTAGGAAATGCAATGGTTTATTATTGGGATTTTGGAGATGGTTCTTATGATACTACATTTAATTTAAATTCGACAAATCATATTTATCATAATGGATCGCAAAAAACAGATACAGTTATTGCAAAGTTAATTGCAAAGAATGAGTGCGGTGTTGATTCAATTCAATATAATATAATTGTTTTTCCAAATACAGTTAAACCTGCTTTAATCATAAATGGGAATGAAAGATATGCATGTGCACCACATACAGTTCATTTTTATAACAATTCAACTGGGGCAACTCGATTTAATTGGAATTTTGGTGACGGAACAACATTTTCTAGTACGAAATCATCTGATACAGTAATACATGTATATAACACAGCGGGAAATTTTATAGTTACTTTAAATGCAACAAATGGCTGTTCTGATACAACGATAAGTGATTCAGTAATTGTGTATCCTTCAATTGATTTGCCAAAATTTTCAATTATAAAACCTATCAGCTGTTTGATAGATAGTGTACAATTCAAAAACAATACAGATACTACTAATTTAAATAGTTTTATATGGGATTTTGGTGACGGGTCAACAAGTAATTCGTTTCAGATAAGTCACCAATATAAACAATCAGGAAGTTTTAATGTAAACCTGTTAGCATCTAAAACATATACAACTGGTGTTTCATGTTCAAACAGTGTAACCAAAACGGTTCAAATCTTAAATAATCCAAATGCAAACTTTACCTCAAATAATAATATTTTAAATTGTTCACCATTTAACTATTCAGTAAATGCTTCTTCAAGTATTGCTGGTTCCGCAGAATGGATTTTTAGAGATCCATATTCTACAGATACTACTGCAATTGGATTTAGCGCCAAACATGTTTTTTCTAAAGCAGGTACCTATTTTGTGCAATTAAAGGTAACAAATCAAAATGGATGTTCAGATAGTACTATCCAAACAGTGATAGTTACTGAATCACCCATTGCAAAATTTAGCTATACAGATTCTATTATTTGTACAAAAAACGGTAGCTCAAAATTGATTACGTTTACAAATACAACTTCATTTTCTGGTCAAAATATAATTAAATATGAATGGTTAGTTGATGGAATTTTATCTGGAACTTCACCAAACTCCTTTACACATTTATTTGTAGCTAATCCTACGGATGTATTACCTAAAATATTTAATGTTAGTTTAAAAGCAATTTCCTCATTTGGGTGTACATCTACTAAGATTAACCCTGTTTCATTTGTTCCATATCCAAAAGCTTCAATATCGGTTTCAAAGTTATCTAGTTGTGGCAATTCAAATATTACTGCAAAAGATAATGAAATATTGGTACCGCATTCAAGAAAATGGACATGCACAACAATAACACCAAACGCACCTTTACTTGTTATTAATAATGATACTTCTGCAGTAATAACAATTTCAATTCCAAGTAATAAATCCACTGCAATAATAGACTACAAACTTATTTTAACTGTAAATAGTCTATACGGTTGTGCCGATTCTATAGTTCAACAAATTCGAATTTATCCAAATCCCAAAGTAGAATTTTTGATTAAAGATTCAATTTGCTCAAATATTAATTATTTGGCATCTAATGTTTCAGATCCGTTAATAGGAGGAGACATTAACAGTATGAGTTTTGGTTGGTTTATTAAAAAGTTTAATGGTAATGGAGATACAATTCTTACAAATTATTATAATGACATTAACCCGGCTATTAATTTGCTTAATTCCGGAATTAAAGATAGTACCTATTTTATTAATTTAATTGGCACTACCTCTAATGGATGTATTGATTCAATTGTTCATAAAGTTATTTTACATCCTTTAACTATTGCTGCTTTTACAGCAGAACCTGTTTTTAGCTGTACTCCATTGAATTTATCTGTTTTATCAAATCTTTCTAAAAATGTTGGTGCATATTCATGGTATATCAATAATGTTTTATTTGATAATTTGAAAATTCCTGCTGATACAGTTTTAACTAAGTCAGGAATTAATTACAATTTGAAATTAGTAGTCACTAATCCGTACGGATGCTTGTCTGATTCTATAACTTCAGTAATTACTACATATAAAGCTCCTGTTCCAACATTTACTTTATCTCAAGAAAGCTCCTGTTCGGGTTCTTTACAAGTTAGTTTTTATAATAATTCTATTGCTTTTGGCACAAAAATTAGCTTATGGAATTGGGATTTTGGAGATGGAACTAAGAGCACAGTTCAAAATCCAATACATCAATATAGCTTACCCGGAACGTATAAGGTACGTATGAATGTACAAGATGATAGAGGATGTTTTTCAGATAGTACCGCTGAAAAAAATATTGTAATTTATGGTAAACCAACAGCTAGTTTTTTTACGAACAATGTATGTTTAGGTGATTCTATTCAATTAACTAATCGATCTCTATTAGGTTATGGAAGTACACAATTTGATAAAACATTCTGGAGTTTTGGTGATGGTACAAATAGCACACAATTTTCACCTTCGCATTTTTATAGCAGTCCTGGTACGTATATCATCACATTAATAGTATTATCTGATAAAAGTTGTGTGGCAGATACTATGATATCAAAAGTTATAATTTATGGAAAACCGATAGCTAATTTTTCATGGGATAGTTATTGTGTTAATAATCCAATAAATTTTACAAATTTAAGTGTAGCAGGATTAGGCGAAACCGCATTGAGTAATACTAAGTGGGATTTTGGGAATGGAGTGATTTCAAACCAATTTTCCCCTCGAATTCAATATTCTAATATTGGAAGTTTTCAAATATCATTGAAGGTTAATAATGCAATTTGTACCAAACTAGCTGATACCATGTACAAAACAATCAATATATATGAAGCTAGAAAAGGAGTAAGATATCCAAGAGTTGAAGCAGTATATGGTACTCCTAAACAATTATATGCATTTGATGGAGGAGTGACTTATAACTGGACACCAACAACAGGGTTAAATTCTAGTAATATAAAAGATCCAATTGCAGTTTATGATAACAGGGTTTCGAATAAAATTGATTATAGCATTACAATTAAAGACTCAGCAGGATGTATTATTAATGATTTTCAAGAAATATTTATCTTTTTGAAAGCAGCTATTTATGCTCCTAGTGCATTTGTGGTAGATGGGACAGATCCTTTAAACAGAAGATTTTTGCCGCACTATATTAATATCAATAGGTTGGTGAATTTTCGCATTATTGATAGGTGGGGTATTGAACATTTTAGTACTTCAGACATGTCAAAGTATTGGGATGGAAATGATAGAAAAGGAAATCCTCTTCCTTTAGAAACTTATATTTGGATAGCTGAAGGGGTTGATAATAAAGGTATTCATGTTATTGGAAAAGGAAATATCACATTAATAAGAAACGGAACTAAATAAACACACTTAATAGTAAACGTATGAAAACAATGAAACTCCTTTCAATTTTAAGTATTCTTTTGTTTTTCAATATAACTAGTAGAAACTCTTCAAAAATGGCTACCTGTACTGGAGAAATAAAATGTAAAGCTTGTAAGAATTGTAAATATTGCAAACATTGTTCTAAAGTTGGTAATAAATGTGGAGTTTGTAAATAAAGAGTTTATACCTTGGATTTATTTTCTATTATGTAAATTGATTATTTGCAGTGTGTTTATCTAGCATCTTTCTATCATTCAAAAAAACTAATGCAATTATTATGAAAAATTCGGATAATAATTTAATTGTTCAAAATGATAGGTTTGTCATGAAAATTCAAGATGTATAAGTATGAAGAATAATTAAAAATTAAAAAACAAATTTTAATTTCAAGTTATTAGGCATTAAAAATCTCATCATTTATTTGTAACAATTTTTAAAATAATATCTTGTTTCCTCATCCACAAAATAAACATAACAACCTTTCATACCCCTTGTCATTAAAGTTCGATAAGTGTTTTTAATGACTAGGTCAACCATTTCTCTTCCTTCTACCGGCTTCTCTGCAATCAATCTTTTATAACCTTTGATGGAACTATCAGAACTAGCACGTTTAGAAGCATCTGTAATAACTTGTCCGTTACGAATTACAAAATCGTCTCCTATAATCACTCCAATATAATCTACTTCTAATCCTTGGCATGTATGAATACAACCGATTTCATTGACGGATGTTGGGCTGATGATCCAGGCGCTACCATCTTCTGTTAAATTCCATTTCATCTTGAAATCGAATTCTGGGAATTCAATATCATATGCTTGAGGGTCCTTTTTACTTGGCCATTTCCAACAATATCCCGCAACCAATCTTGCACGATTATTGATTTTATTTTTTTCAAAAATAAGGTCACGCAATTCTGAAGGTGTGTCAACAACTTTAAAATCATAATCTATATCAGCAATACTATTATTCGCGGTCTCTCTAATTTGAAGTGTATTATCTAACCAAGCTAAATAACCATCTGATCCATTGCATCGAAACTGAGAATTCAATTCCAGTTCTGTAATTTCAGCACCCGCTCTAGAAGCCCAGATATAAATCTCCTTTTTTCTACCAATATCTTTTAGTGTTACACGCTGGTCCTCATCTATAAAGAATACCGTAAACCTGGCAGCATCAATAATTTCTTTAATCTGGTTTTCACCAAGATTGCCAAACAAACCACTAAACTTATTTAAACGATGGGCTTCATCTACAATTAAGGCATCAAAGGTATTTTTAGGTGTTTCTAAAAAAGCACCTGATCCTTTGAAAAGGTTTCTCATTACAGTTGGCTTAACGGAGCCAGTAAGTCTAGCCTCATAAACCGCCCTTGGTGCAGCATTTTTTGAAACATAAGAAGGCATAAAACCAATCTTAGTTAATTCCACTAAAAGATTAATAGCAACAACTGATTTTCCAGTACCAGGGCCACCCTGCACAATTAAGACCTGTTTGTTTTTATCATTTGCCTTTTTAGCAAGTGCTAGAGCATTTTCATAAACAACTTTTTGATCATCAATCATCACAAACTCCCGATTGCCTTTGATCATTTTGCCAATATTGTCGGCTAATAGTTTGGAGGGTCTAATCTTTCCGTTTTCTATTCGGAAAAGTATATTTGTTCTGTCTCCGTATTTAACGTGTTGCTTTATGAATTCTTTTAATTGTAAAGCATCATGCTTTAGAAAAACAGGAGCTTTTTCTAAATAGTGGGAATAGAAACCATTTTTAATAACAGAAGCATCGGTAAAATTGTGTAGGTAAGCACAAGGGTGCAAATTGATATTCTCTGTATAAACTACTTCATTGAATCCTTGTAAAAGTGTTGCATAAGACCAAGCTTGGTAAGATGGGTGAGGATGTTCTCCAATTCTACCCCCAACATAGGTTTCAACAATGGCGTCCTTATTAGTGATACTTGCTTCAGACCATTGTTTTAATTCAACTAGGATTACGGAATCTTTGTTATCGTGGTCTTGTCCGGAAATAATAAAATCAATTCTTTTGCCAGTCTGTGGTATTTGGTATTCAATAGCAATGCCGCAGTCGTCTGGAAAAACCGGGTCTCTCATAATTCTTTCCATGAAAACCAGAGAGTTTGCCCAAGATTTAATTTCAGCAATACCTACATTCCTATTCAATTTTTTTTTCACATTGTCTAAAACAATGTTTTCTATGTCATTACTAAATACATCGTCTACAAACTGAGATTTAAGCGCGTTGTATACAATCATAGTTCATTGTATTTTTTTGCTGTGCCTTTTGCTTTTTCTACAGGGTATTTTACAGCATTTGCTTTGATTTTTTCAAGTACAATTTCTTTTACATCAAAACCATATTTCTCTGCTAATAAAAAGGAGAATGCAAAAATATCTGCCAATTCCTCTTTCACTTTTTCCTTGTTAGCTTCCTCGGGTTTCTTCCAAAGAAACAATTCTAACAGTTCACCAGCTTCTACATTAATGGCTAATGCCAAATCCTTTGGATTATGAAATTGCTCCCAGTCTCTTTCATTCCGAAAATCAAGAAGGGCTTTAGTTATTGTTTCCATTTCACTCATGTTTAAAAATACTATTCAAGTTAAGTCAATTCAACAAGTATTGGAATTAAACTTTATATTACAATCCTGTTTTTCTTTAGCATTATGGAGAATGAATTATTGAAATATTTAAAAAAACTGACGCTCCTAAATAGGGCTTCAAAGGATGGAGAGAAAGCCCCTCATAAACCAATTTTGCTTTTATCTATTATTGAGTCAATTGAAGTTGGCGATATTCGTGAAAACAGAATAGAAATTACTGCAGAGTTAATCGCAAGATTTAGAGACAATTGGAGTAGACTAGTTGCTTCAAATACTTTTCAACCCAATTTCTCACTTCCCTTTTTCCATATGAAATCTCAAGGATTTTGGCATTTACAGACTTATGTTGGGAAAGAAATTGTTATCACATCCTCAAGCTCTATAAAAAGTTTTGCTCAGTTAAAGGAGTCTGTTGAATACGCTTATTTTGATGATGCGCTTTTTGAAGTTTTGCTTCAACCAAAAGCAAGAGGAGAAATTTATCAAATTCTCATAGCAAAGTATTTTAATGGACATGGTAGTATACAGAAGCAAGGTGGATTATTTGAAATTCTGGCCAATCAGATTTTGAACGATACTAGCAAAGAATATCAAAGGCTGATTGAAAAAGCAGATGAAGAAGAGGTTTTTGTAAGATGTGGCGTCTTTAAAAAAGTAGTACCTAAAATTTATGACTATAGCTGTTGCATATCAGGAATGCGCGTGATCAGTGGTTTTGACATACAAATGGTTGACGCTTGTCATATTGTCCCTTTTTCTGTTTCACATGATGATACCATTACCAATGGCATATCGCTTAGTCCTAATTTTCACCGGGCTTTTGATCGAGGACTCATTTCCTTAAATGAAGACTACAGAGTCATTGTTTCAAACTCATTCACAGAAAGCGCTTCCAATTTTGCTTTGAAATCATTTGAAGGAAAAAGAATTTCACTGCCTAATGAAAAACATCATTTGCCAAGTATTGATAATATCAGGTGGCATAATGAGAAAATTTTCAAACAATAATTTTGAAATTGGTTTTGCGTTTTAATAATTGATTAGCAAATCTATCCAATCACTTCTTCGGCCTCAACACCACACTCTCCGCCACCACCGTTTTAATTTTTTCTTTGGAATAATAGGCGGGAAAAAATTGGTCATTGGCCCAGAGCCCAAAGAGGTTTTTGTAAAAGGGGCTGGCTGGGTTGCCGGATTGGCCGGGGGTATTGATCATCACCGCTTTGTCCCAGTCTTGGGTGTCTGCAATAAATCTAAAGCTGGCGCCACTTAATTGGTTGTCTAGATTGCCGGTGGCGCCGGGGGTATAACCATTACCGCTGCGGGGGGCTGGTCCTACATTGAGTTTATCTTTCATGGAGGGTGATACCACACCAGTTAATGGATGCAGCATGGTCACGTGTTTGTATTTTTCCTGTCCATACATCCACTGGTCTATCTGTGGTCCTAATTTGGTGGTTAATTCTTTGATGGCTGTTTCAAAACTTTCCTTTAAGAACTGGTCTCTTCCGGCTGCAGGGTTGGGGCCAAATGCTGAGACTGGGTTTTGTAGCCATCCAATGATCTTGCTCATCTGCAGGGTGAGTAACCCTTTAATAGATTCGGGAATAAACTTTTTGCCCGCCATGAGCACCAATTGTCTTTCCCACATAACATAGATAGCCGCGGCTGTTGAGTTTTTATCTAAGACATAATTCCAGTTTTGCAATTGCTGTTTGGCTTCCTGCGCCAGTGGTTGATCTAGTTGAATGTTTTGCAACATTGGCACCAGGCTTCTGGCAGGTAGGGACAAATAATCGGTCTGCAATAATTTCATTTTCTCAATGGTCATTTGATTGTCCTTGGCCAAGACTTCATTAATCCGGTCTCCCCTAAAATCATCGGCCCAAGTATAGCCTACTGCATCCCAATGATTGTAACTAAGTGGGGTAATGTCCTGGTTTGCGGTGGCTAAAAATCCTTTGGATGGATTGAGTTGGTGTGGTCTTTCTTTAATGGGTAAGTAGCCGGACCATTCATAACTACCATCGCCCGGAACGGGCACCAAACCGCTATGGTTTTTTCTGATGGGAATAATGCCCACTGCCTGCCATCCAATATTGCCTTTTTTATCTGCCCAGATCATATTCTCTCCGGGTATATGGCTATAGCTGCATGCTTCTCTAAAACTTTCCCAGTTGGTGGCTTGGTCAATTCTCAAAGACGCCAGATAAGGCGCTCCTCCGGGTTCTAGCCAGGCGCATTTTACGGCATAGGCTTTTTTGTTCAGCGTATCTATATAAGTAACGGGTCCGTGTTGGGTATAGCGCAGTGTAACTTCTTTAGCTCCCGCTCCTTTTACGGTAATGCTTTCTTTTAGTTCTTGCATATTCACCCAGTTTCCCTTGTATTTGTATTGCAAAAGATTGGCGGGATTCAGGTCATAGACATAGAGGTCTTCTCCATCGGTCTCATAGATGGTCAGACCCCAAGCCCCTGCTTCATTATGCCCAATGGATACGCCGGGGATTTCTGGCTCGCCACCTCCTATCACATTCCATCCGGGTGCAACCAAGTGAACCATATATCTTAATGATGGAACGGCTATTTTCCTATGTGGGTCATTGGCCAGCATAGGAAACTTGCTGGCTGTGCGGCTGCCACTCACTATCCAGTTATTGCTTCCTTCAACGCCATGTTCGGTGGGATTATAGTTGTGGGGCATTTGTTGGTTCAGGTGATTCATGACTGCATCTGGGTCTTCGTCTTTGATTGCCAGGTCATTTTTCTGAAACAAGAGATCCTTTCTGTATGCATTGTATAATTCCAAAATGTCTTTGTTCAACAGATTTCCTTGTATGCTTGGGTCTAATTTTATGTTGGGTTCTTTGGGATGATACCACATCAACTCCTTTACCTTGGCATCGCCAATTTTGGCTACGGCTCTTCCGGTATTCAGCTCTTCGGTGATATTGCCCAAGAGTCCTTGGTGTCTGGAGATCACCACTTCTGGGGTCCACTTGCCGGGAAGGATTTTTAATAATTTAAATTCAATGGGTAGTTTGCTGGGCTCTTCCAACGCTTCCGCGATATAACTGTTCACGCCCGCTACATAAGCGTTGATGATGGACTCCCCTTGTGGATGATAATGATTCAATTCTTTTTTCAAATCTCCTCTGAACTGAAATAGTCTGGTGCCAATGTCTCTTTTGAGTTCTCGCTCTCCCAGAATTTCTGCCACGGTTCCGGTGGCCTGTCTGCGCCAGATTTCAAATTGAAACAATCGGTCTTTGGCCGCGCAATAGCCCTGCGCAAAAAACAGGTCTTGCTGGTTGCTGGCATAAATATGGTTCACCCCCCATTTGTCTCGCAAGATTTCTACGGGTGCTTGCAAGCCTTTTACAGACAAATTGATCTTGGTCTGGGCATTTACATTCAGTAGGATTAGAAAACTTAGTGCCATCAATGGAGCGGTGCGGAACTTTCTCATGTTGTGGGGTTGAAGTTGTTGAAACAGGTATTTAAGATAACGATTCTTATTTAGATTAATTCTGATCCACCCCGCCCTGCGGGCACCCCTCCTTACGCTTCGCGCAAGGAGGGGAACTAATTGAATAGCACTACAACGATTGAGTAGATTCTTCTCAGGAACCATCGCGCCAGCAGCGGTTTTTTAGCTTTTAGCGTTTAAATTGAGCATTCAAAAATTGCTGTCCATTTAACTGAAACTTTAATTGAAAAATTATGGCTACTAATCGCAGAGACTTTATGCGCAACCTTACCTACGGTGCTGTGGGTGTTGGCATATCGGGCATTTCATCGGGCTTTACGGCCAAGAGTTACAATAGGATCATCGGCGCCAATGAGCGCTTGAATGTGGCGCTAATGGGTTGTGGGCGCCGTGTGGGTGCTTATTATGACGCACTGAAAAACAAGAACAACAATGTAGACCTGGCTTATATCTGCGATGTTATGAAGAAGCAGCGCGATAAAGTGGGTAAGGACCTGAATGGTAAAGTATCGGGCCCTGCCAAACTGGTGAGTGATATTCATGACGTATGGAATGATAAAAGCGTGGACGCCATTTTCAACGCCACACCGGACCATTGGCACGCGCCGGGTACCTGGATGGCCATGCAGGCGGGTAAGCACGTCTATATTGAAAAACCTTGTAGCCACAATCCCCGCGAGGGCGAATTGCTGGTGGCTTTTCAAAAGAAGTATGGCAAAGTGATTCAGATGGGTAACCAACAAAGATCGGCCAGGGAGTCTCAGGAAATTATTGGTGAGATTCACAGGGGCGTGATTGGCGATGTTTACAAAGCACTGGCTTTTTATTCCAATACCCGTGGCGAAGTGCCTATTGAGAAAAAAGCGCCTGTGCCCGAAGGTTTGGACTGGAACCTTTGGCAGGGTCCGGCTCCTCACAGAGAATACACAGACAATACCTGGGACTATAACTGGCA
>CALRXZ020000058.1:0-21245 GCA_943372255.1 Chitinophaga pinensis | reverse complement strand
ATTCTCTACGTTGGTGAAGGAGAAAATACCATGCGAGGTAATGTTGCTGAAGGTTTGGGTGGCATTTGGCGTTCAGACGATGCTGGCAGAACCTGGAGAAATCTTGGTCTAAAAGATGGTAGACATATTACCCGTATCATTATTCACCCAAGAGACCCCAATACGGTTTGGGTAGGTGTGATGGGGCATTTGTTTGGGCCAAATGAAGAGCGCGGTGTTTATAAAACTACCGATGGCGGTAAGACTTGGAAAAAAATGCTTTATGCCAATAGCCAAACAGGTTGTTCAGACCTAGTGATGGAGCCAGGTAATCCCAATGTATTCTATGCCGGTATGTGGCACGTGATTAGAACACCTTATAGCATGGAAAGTGGTGGAGAAGGAAGTGGCATTTACAAATCAGTAGATGGAGGAGAAACCTGGAAAAATATTTCTACTAACAAAGGATTTCCAAAAGGTGTTTGGGGTATAGTAGGTGTTGCCGTTGCTCCATCTAATACAGACAAAATTTTTGCTATTGTAGAAAATGCCAATGGTGGTTTATTTGTGAGTAATGATGGTGGGGAAACCTGGAGTTTGAATTGTAGTGACAACAATATTCGTCAACGCGCATGGTACTATACCAAAGTTTATGTAGATCCTAAAAATGAAAACTTAGTATACTGCCCCAACGTAGAATTTATGCGTAGCCGCGATGGTGGTAAAACATTTAGCAGTGTGAACACACCACATGGTGATCACCACGATTTGTGGATAGACCCAGAAGACGGAAATAGGATGATTGTAGCCGATGATGGTGGCGCACAAATTAGTTATGACGCGGCGTCTAATTGGAGTAGTTTGATGAATCAGCCTACTGCTCAGATCTATCGCGTTAGCACAGATAATGCATACCCTTATAATATCTTGGGTGCACAACAGGATAACGGCACATTTAGAATGAAGAGTCGCACCAATGGACCTGGTATCACTGAAAGAGACTGGGAAGGAACAGCTGGTTCTGAGAGTGGATATGTAGTGGCTGATCCAAGTAATCCAGATATTGTTTACGGTGGTAACTATGGTGGTTATTTATCTAGACTAGACCATAAAACTGGTGAAAACCGTGCTATTAATGTTTGGCCTGATAATCCAATGGGAGCTGGCGCCGATGTCTTGAAATATAGATTCCAGTGGAATTTTCCTTTCTTCTTCTCTCCGCACAATCCCAAGCGTTTGTATGCAGGTGGTAACCATTTATTTGTTACCGAGAATGAAGGACAAAGCTGGGAAACCATTAGTCCTGATTTGACTACTAATGATAAAAGCAAACAAGCTTCCAGTGGTGGCCCCATTACCAAGGACAATACTTCTGTGGAATATTATTGTACCATTTTCACTGGTACGGAATCTCCACTTGAAAAAGACCTGCTTTGGATTGGTAGTGATGATGGTGTTTTGAGTATGAGTAAAAACGGCGGTAAAAATTGGGAAAATGTAACACCTCCTGCTGCTGGTAAATGGATGATGTGGAACTGTATTGAAACTGATCCATTCAAAAAAGGAACGGTATATGTAGTGGGTACCAAATACAAATCAGACGATTTTACGCCATATCTCTTCAAGTCTGAAGACTATGGTAAAACTTGGACTACCATTACCAATGGCATTAACAAAATGCATTTTACCCGCGCACTTCGTGCAGACCATAAGCGTGCTGGTTTGCTTTACGCTGGTACTGAATATGGTATGTATATCAGTTATGACTATGGTGCTAATTGGAAACCATTCCAGTTAAACCTACCCATTGTTCCAGTAACTGATTTAACTATTAAAGACAATGATTTGATTGTTGCCACACAGGGTAGGGCTTTTTGGGTATTGGATGATTTGACTGTATTGCAAGAAAAAGACAATGCTGGACTTGCTAATAATTTGCACGTATTTACCGTGAATGATGCTTACCGTTCAGAAGGCGGTGGTAGAAGAAGAAACCGTGGTGGAGCTGGGGCCATGCAGAATATTGGAGAAAATCCATTAAGCGGTGTTGTGTTTAATTACACTTTGAAAAATGCCAATGATTCATCTAAAGTGTCTATCAGTATTTATGACAAACAATCAAAACTAATCAAGACTTTTAGTACCAAGGCAAAAGACGCTGCTGATAAATTAGAAGTAAACGATGGGTTAAACCAATTTGCTTGGGATCAAAACTATACCGAAGGTGAAAAGTCTGATGGCATGATTCTTTGGAATGGTGGTGTTGGTGCGGTAAAAGCAGCTCCGGGTAAATACAGCGCTCGTTTCCGTTATGGAAAAGACAGTGTTGATGTTCCTTTTGTGATTAAGAACAATCCTAATTACAAAGCAACAGAAGCTGATTATGACGCGCAAGTAGCTTTCTTATTACAAGTGCGTGACAAGTTTAATGAAGTACAAAAAGGTATTAAAAATATTCGTTCTCTGCGTACACAGATTAATGACTTTAATGCCAAACTTGACAGCAATGGCACCAAGGACCTCAAACAAATGGGAGATAGCATTAATAAGCAATTAACGGCTATTGAAGAAGCTTTGTACCAAACCAAGGCCAAGAGCTTCCAAGACGTATTGAACTTCCCTATTCGCCTAAATGACAAGCTTGCTGGTCTTTACGGTGTAGCATCTAGTGGTCAGAATGCGCCAAGTAAACAAGCCATTGAAACACTTGCAGATCTTGGTGGTCAGGCCGATGTTCAATTGGCTAAGCTGAAAAAGATCATGACACAAGACCTGAAGTCTTATAACAAAATGATCAATGAAAAGCAAGTGCCGGTAATAGGAATTAAATAATCAAGAGTTTTTTAATTGCGAGGTAATTTTTCTTTTGGATAAGATTTAGTGAAGAGATAAGAGTGAAGAGTGAAGAATGCAGAATCATTTGCTTCGCGAATATGATTTTTTAAATCCCCTCGAGTTTTCGAGGGGATTTTTTTTACATGAAGTGCATAAAAAAACCTAGGCGCAGCCTAGGTCAACTCCTTTACAGAGATCACTGTGCATTCTTCACTCTTCACTCTTCGTTCTTCACTAAAATCACCTCTACCTGATAATGCTTATAAATTGAGCCAATAGTTCAACTTAAATACAATCGCGCGGTTCTTGTTGCGGAAAAGCGGATCTGTAAAATAGTTATCCGTGTACACCAAGAAGAAATCACTCATGGGTTTGTAACGATATTGTAAGCGGCTATTAATATTAAAATTATTACGCTGTGTATTGTATTGTAAGAATGTGGTCCAGAATAATTTGGTATTGAAATTGTATTCAATTCTTGGGGCAATTAAAAAAAGTTCATTACTGCCATATCCCTCTGGGAATTGCAATCGGTTATAGTTCAATTGTAGGGCCACATTCAAGTGTGGTTGTTTGCGCAAATTAATGGTAGTACTGATTCCTTGGTAATTTCCATTGTAGAATCCGCCTCCATTTAATCGTACCATAATATTGATTGCTTTGCGAAAATCAGATCGATAACCCAATCCAAATTGATTGTATTTGTAATTACCCTTTGGTATAGGTTTGGCGTCTGTAAATGAAGTGGCGAATAACAAATTGGTTTCATTCACAGAACCGGTTACAAAAAGAAATCCTGTATTCTTAAATTGCATTTGGTATTGCAATTCATTTGAACGCTCGTTCAAAGAATTATCTGGATTGAACACCAAGAAATTGGTTAATTCTAAACTATGCTGATTCACTTTCCCTTTTTTTGGGAATAGCTTGTATCCAAAATTGTTGAAGACCTGTTTGAAACCCATTCTGATCAGGGTATCGCGGTCAGCGTCATAATTATTAATGCGCTCCACAAATCCCATATCAGTATAAAAATTAGTGCCTAAGTTGCCCATATCTATCACTGCACTAAAATTTCTGCCATTGTAATTTACACCTGCATTGTAATAGGCATTTTCTGAGCTTATACCCTGTTTAAAAGAATGATTATAGGCGGCCCAGGCACTCCAGGTGCCTTTTAAATTATTGTAGCCAAATTCAACACCCGCATTGCGTCCGTAAGCGTCTAGGGGATTTTGTTTTTTCTCTGCTTCTGAAATCCCGTTTTCTCTGTTTAAAAAATATCCCTTGATGGTAGATCTTTTGAGTACACGTTGACTAATACTGGCAGCTGTATAATTTTCTGGAGCATAGCTACCCTGTCTGCCGGTTTGAATATTCATTAAACCAACCCTTGTTCCCTTGGCAATATTTCCTGAAACCCTTGCTCCAAACAAGATGGGAATCTTGTTGCCATCCTTATCCAAACCAATAGTTCTGGAATAAAAAGGTCTGATAGGTGGTATACCATATTGTGAAAATAAATCCGCGTTTTCCAAGAAAAAGGTTCTGCGTTCTGGGAAAAATATATTGAACCTACTTAGGTTGGTTACTTGTTGGTCTACTTCTACTTGTGAGAAATCTGGGTTTACCGTTAAGTCTAAATTCAAAGAAGAAGTCAATGCCATTTTAGCGTCAAAACCCGCATTGCCAGAAGCGGCAGCTGCAACAGCATTTTCTTGGTCACCTGTTACATTACCAGTCACAAAAGGAATCAAGACCATATTGCTTCCTGCAGCAGGAGGAGGGTTGCTCCAAACAAGTGCACCGGTATAACCCAGATCCATTGATCTAAAATTCTGTGGCATAGGTGTCCAGGTACTGTATTCATTGGCCTTGGTATCAATGCGCACCAAATTAAGACCCCAGAGCAATTTCTCTGAGGAATACCTAATGCTTTTAAAAGGAATGGCAATCTCGGCAGTCCATCGGTCAGTATATTGTTTGGTGGCAGAGAACCATTTATTGTCCCAGCTCCAAGAGGGGCCACTATCGTCATCGGCAAAAGGTAATTGGTCTTCACTTTGTGCATTAAAAGCATTGACCACAAAAAAGAATCCATTGGTACGTTGATTGGTAGGGTCCAATACTATAGCAATACCATCACTACCATCATGACCAATATCTCTTTTTAGAGAACTGATAAAGGCCTTACCAGAATCAAAAGCAGTTACGCCAAAATAAATAAACTTATCATCGTGTGTAATCTTGATAGAAGTCTGTCTTTGGGGTCTTCCGCCATCAGTGGGAAACTTGCGCCAGAAAGCAGACATGGTATCGGCCTTGGCCCAAATGGCTTCTGTAAACTCTCCGTCTATTTTAATGGATTCCGTAGTTTTTTGAAGATGGTATTGGTAGTCTTTTTGGAAACGCTCACCGTTTTTCTCCTGGGCAAATAGTCCAGTGAAGCCAAATATCATTAGCGTAAGCAGTAGTGTTGGTTTGATAGACATAAATACATTTTCCCTGTTGCAACAGGGTTTTGTGCAAAAGAAAGCTTTCTTGTCAGGTTAGAACGTTAAACAATTGAAAACGTTACAAATCAAGGATAAATGGTAAGAGTGAAAGCAATTTATTCATCCAACAAGTCTGGTCTTCGCTCTTTAGTCCGTTGAAGCGATTGTTCATATCGCCATTCTTCTACTTTTTTGGGATCGCCTTGGGTGAGAATTTCAGGCACTTTGCTGCCCCTAAAATCGGCAGGACGTGTATAAACTGGAGGAGCTAATAAATTGTCTTGAAAGGAATCAAAAAGGGCAGAAGTCTCATCGTTTAAGACGCCCGGAATTAATCGCCCCACGGCGTCTACTACCACTGCAGCAGCCAATTCTCCACCGCTCAATACATAGTCACCAATAGAAATTTCCATAGTTATGTATTGCTGTCTAATTCTTTCATCAATACCCTTGTAGTGTCCGCAGATAATAAGCAAGTTCTCCATCATGGACAATTGATTGGCCCTTTGCTGGTTAAAACGGGGGCCATCTGGGGTCATATAAATGATCTGATCGTATTTTCGGTCTGCTTGCAATTCATCAATGGCATTGGCTAGGGGTTCAGGCATCATGACCATACCAGCACCCCCACCAAATTGGTAATCGTCTACCTGCATATGTTTGTTAATAGCCCACTTGCGTAGGTTATGGCAGACCACGGTAAGCAAACCCTTTTCTTGTGCACGCTTCATAATGCTGTGTCCAAAAGGACTATCTAGCAATTCTGGCACTACCGTAATAATATCAATATGCATGTACAAAAATTTATTCTTCTCCCATGAATCCTCTAATATCTCTCAAGTCTCGTTTGGTTGGTCTTCCCACTTTGCTCAAACGTTTTCCAGTTTGGAAACTAGCCGCTTGGAATTTAACCACGTCTAGTTCTTCAGGTGGGGTAATGTCTTCATAGTTTTTAATAGCTTCTGGATATGCCGCACGTTTTTCTAATAAACCGGTTACCCTAATCACCCATTTTCTGCCCTCTGTTTTTACATCAAAAACGTCTCCAATATTCACGGATTTTGACGCTTTTATATTGCTGCCTTGCAACTTCACTTTCCCATTATCACATGCATCAGCAGCCTGGCTCCTGGTTTTAAACAAACGGATGGCCCAGAGGTATTTGTCAACGCGCAGTTTCTCTTTTGCTTCCACGGCTTTTATTTTCCTTCTGTATAAAACTGATGGAAATAAGGAATGGTTTCAATGCCTTTATAGAAATTGAAAATGTCAAATTTCTCATTTGGGCTATGCAGGTTATCTGAGTCCAAACCAAATCCCATGAATACAATTTTCAGTCCCAATTCTTTTTCAAACAAAGCACAAATTGGAATGCTACCACCACCACGAACAGGAATGGGATCCTTTCCAAATGTGGCGTGTATGGCTTTTGCTGCAGCCTGATACGCATCAGAATCAATTGGCGTTATATATGGTTCACCACCATGGTGTTCTTCCGCTTTTACGGTAACACCTGCTGGCGCGATAGATTTAAAGTAGTTCAGCAATTTCTCTGTAATCACCGTAGAAGATTGATTGGGAACTAAGCGAGCTGAGATTTTGGCAAATGCTTTAGAGGGCAAAACGGTCTTTGCACCTTCACCAGTATATCCACCCCAAATGCCGTTTACTTCTAGGGTTGGTCTAATACCTGTTCTTTCATTGGTGGTATATCCTTGTTCACCCCAAAGACTGCTCACACCCAAATCGGTTTTGTATTCCGCTTCATCAAAAGGGGCTTTGGCCATTTTGGCGCGCTCTTCAGGAGTTGCATCAATTACACCATCATAAAAACCTGGAATGGTAATATGGTTGTTCTCATCATGACAAGAAGCAATCATTTTTGCCAGCATGGTTATGGGGTTGGCAACAGCGCCACCATATACTCCTGAATGCAAGTCACGATTGGGTCCTGTAATTTCTACTTCAATATAACTAAGTCCACGAACACCAATATCAATAGAAGGATTTTCCATGCTCAGCATAGATGTATCACTAATCAAAATCACATCGGCTTTTAATAAATCCTTATTGGCTTTTACAAAAGTGGCCAGGTTAGGACTACCTACTTCTTCTTCTCCTTCAATCAAGAATTTTACGTTGGCAGGAAGGGTATTGGTTTGTGTCATGGTCTCCAAAGCCTTTACATGCATATAGAATTGACCCTTGTCATCGCAGGAACCGCGCGCAAAGATTTTTCCGTCAATAATGGTTGGATCAAATGGTCCGCTTTTCCAAAGATCTAGCGGATCTGCTGGTTGTACATCATAGTGACCATAGACCAAGATAGTTGGCTTGGAAGGGTCAATGATTTTTTCACCATAGACTATTGGGTGACCAGCTGTTTCATAAATATTTACCGTGTCTGCGCCAGCTTCTTGTAAACGTTGTTGCACCAATTTGGCACAGTCCAACATATCATCTTTATTTTCAGTTCTAGCACTCACACTAGGAATACGTAATAGTTCCAATAATTCATTAAGGAACCTTTCTTTATGTTGATCTTGGTATGCTTTCCAAACTTGCATAGTCAGTTGTTTAAATGATTGAAGGGCAAAATTAAGTTTTATTGCTACACCAAGGTTTAGGAAACCGGTGTCAATTGGTGCTTTTTATTGGAGACCAGGTTTTCCATGGTCCAGGCTACTTTGTGCTGAAAAGGATGCTCTCTTACCGTGCAATCCATTTTACTGCAAATACTGCAACTAAAGGGTAGGCAACCATCGGTATGCACAAAAAGTTCTATTCGGTCTCCAAACTCTTGTTGAATCAGACTAGCCAATGCGTCAATTTCATTATGCGCTTCATGAACATTCAAGTACCATGGCACGGTAAAATGGCAATCCACGTGTAAAAGGCTACCATATTTGATTACCCTTAAGTTGTGCAAGTCTATCCAGTTCTCCTGTTTTTTTTCGTTGAGTACTGCAATAAATTTATCCAATAGTTCCGTATCGGCTTCGTCCATTATACCAGCTAAAGAAGAGCGAATAATCTTATAACCATTGTAAATAATAAACAGACCCATAACACCAGCTATGGCTTTGTCTAACCAAAATAATTTGGTTAGTAACATCATACTCAATCCAACAATAATGGCAGCAGTAGAATAAGTGTCTACTTGTAAGTGCTTGCCACTGGCCATCAGTGCCATGGAATTATTCTTCTTACCAAGGTTGATGCAATAAGTTCCAGCTACATAATTAATGACTGCTGTGATACCAATCAAGATTAAACCCGTGTCAAGACTTTCAAGCGGATTCTCATGAATCAAATTTTGAATGGTTTCATAGAGGATCATAATACCTGCTGCCACAATTAATCCTCCTTCTACTGCTGCAGAAACAAATTCAGCTTTGCCATGTCCATAAGGGTGGTCAATATCACGCGGTTTAGCGGCCACATACAAACTATAGAGTCCAATAAAGCCAGCAATGACGTTGACAATACTTTCCAATGCATCGGTTAAGATGGCCATGGAATGCGTAAAATAGTATGCAGTAATTTTTAACACAAATAGCACCACACTAAGCACTGTGATCCATTTCTGCAGTTTCAAATTTTGTTGTGCCGATTGCATGATATTGTTTGGGCTGAACTAGATCAACTCAATGGTGTGATTGATGGGGCAGTGTTTGGCCAACATAGCCGATACCCCACAATACTTGTCCATAGACAAGGAAACAGCCCTTTGTAATTTATCCAAATCTTCAGCAGCTACATCAGCCCTATAAACCAGATTGATGTATTTAAATGTTTTTGGATGTTCATCTGTTTGCTCTGCTTCTGCCGATACTTCTACCTTCTTAAAATCTACTTTCATTTTTTTCAAAATGTCTACTACATCCATACCACTACAACCACAAAGACCAGCCAAAACCATTTTTTTTGGGCTCATGCCAGAATCCATGCTGCCGCCTTCTAGGGTGGTATCCATTCTTACTGTATGACCATTATCAGATGTGGCATCAAAAGCCAAAGCGTCTACCCAGTTTGCTGTAATTTTCATAAGATAGCTTAAAGAGATTCAAATCTTGTTTCAACAAAACGCCAGTTTACGGCATTCCACCATGCATTAATATAATCAGGGCGTTTGTTCTGGTATTTCAAATAATAAGCGTGTTCCCAAACGTCCAAACCTAGAACAGGTGTGCCTTTGAGCTCACTTAGATCCATCAAGGGATTGTCTTGATTGGGTGTAGAACCCACTACTAATTTTTTGTCTGCATTCAATACCAACCAAGCCCAACCGCTTCCAAAACGATTTTTACCCGCGTCTGTAAACTGTGTTTTAAAAGCTTCTATGGATCCAAAGGATTGTGCAATTGCAGCGGCTAATTTTCCTTGGGGTTGTTGATTGGTAGGAGCCGCCATGCACTGCCAGAATAACTCGTGGTTATAATGACCGCCAGCATTGTTGCGCATTTTTGCAGAATATTTTGAAACGCCACGCAATAGGTTTTCTAAATTGGTAGCATTGGTATCTACTTTTTCTGCAACAAGGGCATCGGCCAAATTTTTGGCATAAGTAGCAGCGTGTTTGGTATAATGTATTTCCATGGTCATGGCATCAATCACAGGTTCCAATGCCTTATAGTCATAGGGCAGTGGTTGTTGTACAAATGGATTGGGCGCAAACCCTGTACCAGTTCCAGCTAAGGATGGCAAAACAGTTAGTGATAATCCAGTAGCTAGTGCAGCTTTACCGGTATTAGCAATAAAATCTCTACGACTATGTTGTTTGTTGTTCATGGTCTTGGTTTTTTGATTGATCCTGACGAGTACCTCTAAATTTAGCGATAAATATGCGCAGTTCCTTGAAAGAACGATAATAGAATTCTTGGTTGAACAATTGAGAGTCCCGCATGGCCTTAAAGGTCAAGAAGATCCCAATAGGAATCAGGATAAAGGTAGATAGCCACATGCCCATTAATGGAGAGGTAGCATTTGACTTGACAAATTTTTCACCAAATGTGTTGAAGAGGTGAAAGATGACAAAAAAGATGATGGCAAAGACCAAGGGTGTGCCCAAACCACCTTTTCTAATAATGGAACCCAAGGGAGCACCTATCAAGAACAGTACCAAACAAGCTACTGATAGGGTCAACTTTCTATGCCATTCTATCTCGTGTAAACGCAGTGAAGTAATCCTTAAAGCGTAGTCTTCTGCCATCACACCCACATTGCCCTTAATACTGTTTAATTGGTTCTCTGCCCTTTCCAGTACAATAGACTTGATACTGTCTGGAATAAGTTTGGCAAAGCTGCTGGCTTTCTTGATTTTTTTTGGATCCACTTTTGCCCAACCAGTATCGGCGTAGCGCGTAAAATTCAAATAAGGGTTTACTTCTGCGTTGGATTTTTTCAAATAAATACTATCAATATGTGAGATAGAATCTATTGCAGTATTTAATTGTCTAATGCTCAACATTTTTGGATCATAGAAAGAACTATCTCCCGATTTATTCATTTGAAAGCTCTTGAGGTCAAAGAGTTTTTTATAAGACTTAAAACCCATACGAATAAACTCTGTATTGCTAGTGCCCCGTGGTCCACGCTCTTGTATACGCCATCCGTCTCTAAGAATAAATTCCAAAAATTGTTGGTCCTTGCTAATACGCATTACCCCACTTTGCGCAATGATCATATGGTCTTGTAATCCACCATTTTTTTCAAAAATGACCACGTCATGGATAATGCTATCATTCTTTTCCTTGCTCCCTAGTTTTAGGACATAGCCATCAATTTTATCATAAAACACTCCGGGTTTAATATCCAATGCGGGTTTTGATACAATGATATTGTACTTGAGTGCTGCTAATTTTAATTGGGTTACAGGAATAATATTATTGGCAAACAAAAAGGCCAATCCGCTAATAAAAATGGTAATCACCAAGAGTGGGCGCATAAAACGCAAGAGTGGAATACCTGCGGCTTTTATGGCTACTAATTCAAAACTTTCTCCTAGGTTCCCAAAAGTCATGATAGAAGAAAAAAGCAGGGCCAGTGGTAGGGCAGTGGGAATCCAAAATAAGGTGACCAATCCTACTAGTTTCAAAACCGTAAAAAGATCTAATCCCTTTCCTACCAAGTCATCAATATACAACCAGAAGAATTGCATGGTGAGTACAAACAAGGAAATGGCAAAAGCCCCAATAAAGGGGCCAATAAAAGATCGTATAATGAGAACATCCAGTTTTTTTATCACGGTCCTTGCTTAATATTGCCAAATGAGCAAGGCAAAAGTAAGGCTTTCGGCAAAGGAACAGGAATTGGTAGTGAATGCCGATTGGATTTTAACAAAGAATGCCATAATCCAAAAGGTAAATGCCTTTTTTGGTCAGGTCTGCGCAACCTATCAGGGGCTTGTAGCTGCTCATCCAGCACTAGCTAATGATCCCGCTTTTGCCATTTCCCCTAAAATTTCTAAGGGAGATCAATATGAGGGCCTGCCCTGGGTCATGTTGGATTATCCAAGGGTATTTAGTGTTAAGGATGTATTTGCTGTTAGGACTTTTTTCTGGTGGGGTAATCAAATGAGTATTACCCTGCAATTACAAGGTAAATACCAACAGTTTTATAGTAATGCCATTCAGCAGTACTTTTTTCTAAGAGCGGGTAATCCACACGCGCAATACCCTTGGTTTGTTTGTATTAACCCTGAAGATCCCTGGCAGCACCATTTTAGAGAAGACAATTATGTTCCAGCTGCCCAGTTTCCTCCTGCCGCCTTTGCTCAATTACCCTTTATCAAGTTGGCAAAAAAAATCCCACTGGAAGAGTGGGATGATATGGAGTTCTTTTTACAAGAGACATTCAAGGACATACTGCTACTATTGGGCAATCAGACCTTGTAATCTTTTGAAATTTTCTAGACTTCTGGGCAAATTATGCTCCCAAGCGATGGAATAATTCCTTCACTTGGTATTCCCATAGTTGGCTTTGATCCTTGATCTCATTTTTCTCAGCAAAATCTTTGATGATTAAAATGGTTTGGTTAGAGATCTCGGTTTTTTCTATGCGGAATTCAAAGTATTCGTTCTTTTCAGAATGTAACCAATGAAAACGGATAAATTTATCGTCTTCTTTGTCTAGTACTTCTGCTTTATCGGGTGCCCCGCCGCTCCAAGAGAAACTGTATACATTCTCCCATTCGTCTACTTTGTCTGCAAACCATTCTTGCAAACCAGCTGGACTTGACAAAAACTCAAACAATATACCGGGGGAACATCTTACAGGGAACTCAATAGTGAAAAGTTGCTTCTTGCTCATTAAATCTTATTTAGCGCAGGTCAATCGTAGTTGTGCAATAATATTAAATAATCCTTCGCATCCAAATGTTTTTTTGATAGAAGTTCTCATTTCAAGGGGTAGATTAGGATGTGCGGAAAATATAGGCACATAATTGATTGATTGCCAATTAATTGGGTAAAATTATTTTTTTGTAGAAGTTTCAATTTTTTGTTAAATTGCTCTAGCATACAGTGAAAAAGGATTCTGTGGCCCCACCCTCCCAACGCATCGCCTGAACTTTTCGGATACTTATACCAATAAAACATGCATTTATGAGTATGCGGCAACTGAAGATTTCAAAATCTATCACCAACCGGGAATCTCAAAGCCTGGAAAAATACCTCCAAGAAATTGGCAAGGTAGAACTGATTTCTCCTGAACTGGAGGTGGAATTGGCATTGAAAATCAAGAACGGAGACCAACGGGCATTGGACCGCTTGGTTAAATCTAACCTCCGTTTTGTGGTATCTGTGGCCAAACAGTATCAAAATCAAGGGCTTACGCTACCAGACCTGATTAATGAAGGCAATCTTGGTCTAATCAAAGCCGCTTTGCGATTTGATGAAACCAGGGGCTTCAAGTTTATTTCCTATGCCGTTTGGTGGATCAGACAAAGCATTTTGCAGGCTTTAGCTGAGCAGAGCCGGATTGTTCGCCTTCCTTTGAACAAAGTGGGTCTTACCAACCGAATTAGCAAAGCCTATCAACAATTAGAACAGGAATATGAAAGAGAGCCTAGTCCTGAAGAACTGGCTGAATTGTTGGATTTGGGCATTGATGAAGTAACTGCCACTATGAATGTGGGTTTCCGTCATGTGAGCATGGATACCCCACTCTCAGACGGGGAAGACGGTACCTTAATGGACCTTATGGAGAACCCCAATGCAGTTAAAACAGACGAGAAACTGGAGCATTTTGAGTCACTCCGCATGGAAATAGAGCGCAGTTTGCGCACCCTCACCGAGCGTCAGAAAGACGTGGTTTGCTATTTTTTTGGAATTGGGGTAGACCATCCTTTGAGTTTAGAAGATATTGGAGAGCGCTATAACCTAACCCGAGAAAGGGTGCGCCAAATCAAAGACAAAGCCATCACCAAACTCCGCAGTACCAATCGCTGTAAGCAGTTAAGGGTTTACTTAGGTTGAACCACAGAACATACTATATTTGCAACTCTTTAAACTGAACTTAAGGTTCAGTTTTTTTTTGAATGTTTTGAAAGAAGTGCAACCATGTTTAATTCATTAAGTGAAAAATTAGAATCGGCCTTTAAGAACCTTAAAGGAGAAGCCAGAATCAATGACCTAAACATTGCCAATACGGTAAAAGATATCCGTAGGGCTTTGATTGACGCCGATGTGAACTTTAAAATAGCCAAGGAATTCACTGACAAAGTGAAGGACAAAGCCGTGGGTGAAAAAGTAATCAATGCCATTAGTCCTGGTCAATTGATGGTGAAAATTGTTCAGGATGAATTAACGGAATTAATGGGTGGTTCTGAAGCCCAATTTAATATCAGTGGCAATCCTGCAATTATATTGATTGCCGGTTTACAAGGTAGTGGTAAAACCACTTTCACCGGTAAATTAGCCAACTACTTAAAAACGCAGAAAGGCAAGTCTCCCATGGTAGTGGCTTGTGATATCTATCGCCCCGCGGCCATTGATCAGTTGACTGTTTTGGCAGAACAAATAGGTGTTACCATCTATAGTGAAAGAGAGAATAAAGACGCGGTTTCTATTGCACAAAACGCCATTAAAGAAGCAAAAGCAACCAACAAAAATGTAGTCATCATAGATACGGCTGGTCGTTTGGCTATTGATGAAGTAATGATGACAGAAGTGGCCAATGTAAAGGCTGCTGTGAATCCTGCAGAGATTTTGTTTGTGGTGGATTCTATGACTGGTCAAGATGCGGTGAATACAGCCAAAGCCTTTAATGATCGATTAGATTTTACCGGCGTAGTCTTAACCAAATTAGATGGTGATACCCGCGGTGGTGCTGCCCTTTCTATCAAATACACCGTAAACAAACCCATTAAGTTTGTAAGCTCTGGTGAGAAGATGGATACCCTTGATGTGTTCTATCCTGAGCGTATGGCCCAAAGGATCTTGGGTATGGGTGATATTACCACCTTGGTTGAAAAAGCGCAAGCCCAATACAATGAGGTAGAAGCCAAGAAACTGGAGAAGAAGATTAGAAAGAACCAGTTTGACTTTCAAGACTTTTTAGATCAGCTTCAGCAAATCAAGAAAATGGGGAATATCAAAGACCTGATGGGGATGATTCCTGGGGTTGGTAAAGCCATTAAGGATGTAGACATTAATGACGATGCTTTCAAGGGAATTGAAGCCATTATCAAATCTATGACCCCTTTTGAAAGAGCAAATCCAGACGCTTTGAACCCAAGCAGAAAAACTAGGATTGCCAAAGGATCTGGTAAAGACATCAATGAAGTCAATGCTTTTATGAAACAATTTGAGCAAATGAAACAAATGATGAAAATGATGAATAACATGCCCATGGGTGGCCGTTTCCCAGGTATGAAACGATAATCAACTGGTAAAACCCCTGCTTTTGAGCTAAAAAAGGATTCTAACAATTCCTTTACATACAAACTTGGTAGGAAAGGGTTTTACTATTACTTTTGTCCCCCAGCTATTCTTAGTTGGATTAACAAATTTCCTTAAAGCCTATAAATGTCTATTTAACATGGCAGTAAAAATGAGATTACAGAGACACGGTAGCAAGAAACGTCCTTTCTACTTTATTGTAGTGGCCGATGCCCGTGCACCCAGAGATGGAAAATTCATCCAGAAATTGGGTACTTACAACCCGCTTACAGTTCCTGCAAGCATTCAACTAGACCGTCAAAAAGCTTTGGAGTGGCTGAACAAAGGTGCTCAACCCACCGACACTGTTCGTCGTATCCTTTCTTTCAAAGGCGTATTGTACCTGAAACACCTTTTACGTGGTGTTAAATTGGGTCTGTTTGATGATGCTACTGCAATGACAAAGTTCCAGGAATGGCACAATGAACATGAAGCACAAATTACCCGTCGTAATGACGAGCACAAGAAGGTTCAAAGAGCAAAGAAAGTGTATGTTCCAGTTGTGAAAAAAGTGGAAACTGCAACAGAAGCTGCTCCTGAAAGCCAGCCTGAAGCTTAGTGTAATACAGACTTACAAAAGCAATTCTGTAAACTGATTAAGTCCTGGCATTTGCCGGGACTTTTTGTTCCAAATAATTAGCATGAGTGAATACATCCATATTGGTAAACTAGTAGCCAGCTTTGGTTTAAAAGGCGAGTTGATTCTCAAACACGAGTTGGGAAAAAAGACCGTGTTTAAAGGCATTGAAGTACTCTTTGTAGAAGAAACAAAAGGAAACTACTTACCTTATTTTATTGAAAATTCTAAGGCATCTAACCAAGAAGAAACCACTATTAAATTAGAGGGGTTGAATACCAAGGAATCCGCAGCCAGACTGGTTTCTAGAAATGCTTGGGTAGCCGATACAGACTTTAGAAAATTGGTAGGTAAAACGGCTCCCATTGCCATGTTGGGATACCAATTGTTTGACGATGGAAATTTATTAGCACCCATAGAAGAAGTGATCAATCAACCACACCAAGTACTCTTGCGCATTACATTGGAAGGCAAAGAAGTATTAATTCCATTGCACGAAGAAACATTGGATAGTATTGATCATGACAATAAGCAGGTGCACGTAACCCTGCCCGATGGTTTGTTGGAAATTTATACCAGTTAATGTTATTGTATGGCGCATCAATTTGAACATACCATTACCGTTTTGCCCGAGCATTTAGACAATCAGAACCACGTGAACAATGTGATCTATCTGCAGTTTATGCAAGACATTGCTATTGAACACTGGGGCAGTGTTGTGCCCGCGGCCATGGAAGCAGAAATTGTATGGGTTGTCAAGCGTCATGAAGTGGATTACCATGCGCCAGCCTTATTGGGTGATGAATTATTGGTCAAAACTTATACCGGTGCCCTTTCTACTGTTTCCTGGGATAGACACTGTGAAATTATTCGCTTGCGCGATGGTAAAAAGATCATCAGTTCTAAAAGTGCCTGGGTTTGTTTAGACAGAAAAACCGGACGACCCCGCCGCATAGACGATGCTATTAAAGCTGTATTTGATTAAATCCTGCCTACTACTTATTCAGGTTTGAATTAGCAATAAGGCTGTTGCTTAACTTAGCAAGATGCAGCCCCAACGCTATATTGCCCATATGGATCTGGATAGCTTCTTTGTAAGCGTTGAAGTCTTGAATGACCCATCACTCAAGGGCAAACCCGTAATTGTTGGTGGTTCCAGAGATAGGGGCGTGGTTACCACTTGTAGTTACGAGGCCCGTAAGTTTGGAGTGCGTTCGGCCATGCCCATGAAGAAAGCCATGCAACTCTGTCCGCAAGCTTTATTGGTGCGAGGTACCCGCGGAGAGTATAGCCGTTATTCTAGAATGGTTACAGAAATTATTGCGGCCAAAGCACCCCTGTTTGAAAAAGCATCCATTGATGAATTTTATATTGACCTCACGGGGATGGATAAATTTTTCAATCCCTTTCAATGGACCATTGACCTACGCAACGAGATCATTGAAAAAACAGGTCTACCCATTTCTTTTGGTTTGGCATCTAATAAAATGGTGGCCAAGATTGCAACGGATGAAGCCAAGCCCAATGGTTATTTATTTGTAGAGCCCGGTATGGAACAACAATTTCTGGCGCCACTACCCGTGAACAAATTTTCTGGTGTAGGTGATGCTACCCATAAGGTCTTAAAAGAGATTGGCATTTTTACCATTCAACAACTCAGTGAAACGGATCCTGCTATCCTTGAAAAACGTTTGGGCAAATACGGTGCAGACCTACACCGCAAGTCATTTGGCATACACCATGGTGAAGTGCATGCTTATCATGAAGCAAAATCTATTAGTACAGAGAATACTTTTGAAGAGAATAAATTGGACCTAGAATTTCTATTGGCAGAACTAGTGCGCATGACGGAGAAAGTGGCTTATGAACTGCGACAAGACGAGAAATTAGCAGGCTGTATTGCGGTTAAAATCCGCTACCCAGATTTTGAAACAACCTCTAAGCAAACTTCCATTGACTATACTTTTAGGGATGATGAATTGATTCCCGTGGCCATTGACCTATTTCACAAACTCTATAGAAATGGGCAACCTGTTAGGTTATTGGGTGTGCGTTTGAGTGAGCTCACCAACCACGCCATTCAAGGTAGTTTGTTTGACGATGCCGAGAAAAAGAACAACCTCTACAAAGCCATCGACTCTGTCAAAAACCAATTTGGCAAGGGCTTATTGCAAAAAGCCAGAACGGTCAAAAAATAATTTTTCTATTAGTCTACTTTTTTGGTAGGAAATAACTATTTTTGTTTTCCAAAATCAAAAACCATGAGTTTACGTTTAGGAGATCTTGCTCCCAATTTCAAAGCCGAAACCAGTATTGGACCCATTGATTTCTATGAGTATTTAGGTGATAGCTGGGGAATTCTTTTTTCACATCCAGCGGATTTTACACCTGTATGTACTACTGAATTAGGAAAGACAGCAGCCTTGCATGAAGAATTTGCAAAACGAAATGTAAAGGTCTTGGCCTTAAGCGTAGACAGTGTTGAAAGTCATCAATCTTGGATCAATGATATCAATGAAACACAACACGTAACTGTTGGGTTCCCCATCATTGCAGACAAAGACAAGTCAATAGCCAATGCTTATGACATGATTCACCCCAATGCATCAGAAACTTTTACCGTTCGTTCTTTGTTTATTATTGGACCAGATAAGAAAGTAAAATTATTTATCACTTACCCAGCATCTACCGGTAGAAATTTTGTAGAAGTATTGCGCGTAATTGATTCCTTGCAATTGACCGCCAATTATAGTGTAGCCACACCAGCTAATTGGAAAGAAGGGGAAGACGTAATTGTGGTGCCTGCTGTAAAAACAGAAGACGCGCTTGTCAAATTCCCCAAAGGTTTGAATATTGTAAAACCTTACCTGCGTTACACCCCACAACCCAATAAATAAGTTTTTCGTATAACAGTTTCGTACTTGTATCCGGCTCCGATTTCTATCGGGGCCTTTTTTATCCCTTCCATTTGCGCAGTTGCTGTAATACTGCACGCAAGTCTTTTGGCACTTCTGCTTCAAGTAAATAGTCCTGACCATCAAAACTAAATTGCAGGCGATGCGAATGCAGGGCCAATCTATTTAAAATGGGTCTTTCTTCATCTGCCGCTTTGGCCAGTTTAAAATTTCTTTTTAAAGCAGACAATAAAACGGGTTTACCATCGCCATAGAGCTCATCGCAAACAATGCTATGACCAATATGGTGCATATGCACGCGAATCTGGTGGGTACGCCCCGTATGAATTTGAAACTGCACCCAAGAAAAAGAGCGGAAAGATTCCAACACTTCATAATCCGTAATGGAAACCTTGCCCTTGGCATGGGTCATCATTTTGGTAGTCTTACCAGGATGTTCCATAATAGGCGCATCAATGGTTCCGGCAGGCGTCATCATATTGCCATAGACCAAACCCAAATAGTATTTCTGCATGTCTCTTCCTTCAAATAAGGCAGACAAGGCTTTATGACTTTCTTCTGTTTTGGCAAAAACTATGACACCACTGGTATCACGGTCCAAACGGTGCACGGTATAGATCTCTCCAAAACGCTGACGCAGCAGGTCTTTCAAAGAAATCTCCTGACCCATGCGGTCTGGAATACTCAACAAACCACTGGGTTTGTTGATGGCAATAAATGCCTCGTTTTCAAAAATAATATCTAGATGCATGGAATTATTCTGGTAAATCTGTTTGCGCAATTTTTGATTTGCGAATAAAGGATTTGTTCATGAACTTTAGTAAGCGCACTTCTTTCTCTGCTAAGAAACGGAATTTACCACGCTCCACATTTTTCTTGGTAAGGTTGGCAAACATCACACGGTCCAAACCTCTTACATCATAACCCAAGTGTTCAAAAATGCGTCGCACAATGCGGTTTCTGCCAGAGTGAATTTCAATCCCAACCACGGTCTTGTCTTTAGGATCGGCGTAAGCCAAAGAATCCGCTACCACAAAACCATCTTCCAAAGTAATACCCGCTAAAATGGCTTCCATGTCTTTTTTGGCAACGGGTTTATCCAACGTTACTTCATAAACTTTCTTTACTTCATAAGAAGGGTGGGTCAGTTTCTGTGCCAGTTCACCATCATTGGTCAATAACAAAACACCAGTAGTATTTCTATCCAATCTTCCAACAGGATATACGCGTTCGGTGGTGGCAGACTTAACAATATCCATCACCGTTTTTCTACCCTGCGGGTCAGAAGCCGTGGTGATAAAATCCTTTGGTTTGTTAAGCAGTATGTAAACAGAGTTTTTTTGCAAGTATACTTCCTTGCCCTTCACAATTACTTTGTCACGGCCCGATACTTTATAACCCGGTTCAAACACCTTGTCTCCATTCACGGTTACTTTTCCTTCCTTCACTAGCTCAGCAGCTTCTCTTCTTCCACATACACCAGAGTGCGCAATGAATTTGTTCAAAGGCATCATGGTTGTTGGATCATTGCTATCAATGGTTTCGCTATCGCGATTGCTCTTGGCAGCAGGTCTTCCGTTAAAACCGGGTTTACCACCATCGCTGGTTGGTGTAGCACCAGCACCTCTTCCTGCAGCACGAATGGCTTTGGGAGGTCTAGCACCTGCTCTTTTAGAACGGGGTGCTTCTGGAGCAGCTTCATCAGCTTCAACACCCTTTTTATTGGTGGTTGGTCTAACTGGCTTGCCTATATTTTTGGTATTCTCCTTACGCTGATGGTATTCCTCCTTGCTAGCACCAGGAGCCCTTTTTGGGAAACGAGGATTCTCTTTTTTGGGTTCTTCACTTACAATGCCCAATTTGGCATTTTTCTTTTTCAGTCTCATGGCTTCACCGGCTGCGCGGGCTTCTGCCTTGATTTTCTTTTTTGCCTGACGGTATTCTTCCTTTACGGCACTACCTTTTTTCTGGCCAAACTTGTCAAAGTTGTCTGTACGTTTTTGCATGTTACTTGTTTTGCTGTTTTTCAACAGGAGCTGCAAAGGTATGCTTTAAAAAATAAACCCCTTTTATGGAACCGCAAACACCTTGCATCTTATATACAAACAGTTGTTTTATATATTATTTTGTATTTTAATGTTTCAAATTAGTGCAGATGAAAATTCCCATAGTTGTTTTGATGTTTGTTTGTCTTCCTTTCATGGGATTTGCACAAAATAAGCTTGTTTTAGATGCTTCTTTATCCGCTTTGGTGCAGTCAATTATTCAGGATCCCATTTATATTAAAACAGGAAACCTATTGCCTTATCCAGGAGAGCTTTCCAAGAATCATTCAAAACCGGTAAAAATTCATTTTTCTTTTGTCACTAATTATCATCAGCAAGTTATTGAGACAGCAGCTACCGAATTTAAAACCAAACTGAGTTTTACAGATGAGATTCAACCTCTATCAATCTTTAAAAATCCTACTATTGATTCAAGTGCAAAAATCTATACTAATAAA
>CALRXZ020000057.1:0-21692 GCA_943372255.1 Chitinophaga pinensis | reverse complement strand
CATATCGTACAAGCCCCAAGGGTTGGGTTTTTTCAAGCCAACTTTCTGATACTTATCATCACTATTATCTAAATACCAAGCATATTGATTCAAGAGTTTTGGATCATTACCATAATAATAAATGGTATTGGTTCCTGCTCTGCAAGCATATTCCCATTCTGCCTCTGTAGGCAGTCTAAAAAATATTCCTGTTTTTTGGTACAGCCATTTACAATACATCAGTGCACCAAACTGACTCATACTATTGGCAGGATAACCACCTTCTTTTCCCATGCCCCAAGTAAGATCAACATATTGTGCGCTAGGTCTGGTAATAGCGTCAAGATCTACATTCTGGCTGGTTTGTTCGTCTTTTAAAAACACGTCAAACTCATCTCTGGTAACTTCATAAGCACCCATCCAAAAAGCAGGAATTTGCAGTTTTTTCTGAGGGCCTTCTACTATTTGTCTGTTTTTTTCTGTTAGAGGACTCCCAATAATAAATGATCCAGCCGGTATGGATTGCATTTTAAATGACAGGGAAGAACCTGGAATTTGCTGTATACGAGAATTTTGTTTTGTGGAGGTATTCTGGGCTTGCAATAATAGCAAAATAGAGCAGGCGTAAGCAGTTAGAAAAAATCGTTTCACCATTAAAAATTTTGGAAACAGTAAGTTAATCCTTTTTCCAGAACCTATCAAATCCCTTGCTTTTATATGCCTTAACTTGATTGTTTTCCAAAATGGTGATCAAAGCAAAGGCTTGCTGCTTTTCTGCCAAATGCAAAGCTTCTTGGATGGGTAAAATGCTACAGGCCGTAGCTAACCAATCGGCAGTTGCCCCATCGGCCGCAATTACGGTTACATTGCGCTGAAATGTAACCCCATAACCTGTTCTAGGGTCAGTAATATGAGCATATTTTTTTCCATCGTGCAAAAAAAACTGGTAAACATCACCCGAAGTGGCTACTGAACAATTCTTCAATTCTAATTTGCTAGTCAAAAGCTCTTCCTCTGATTCTGGAACATTAACGCCAATCATCCATCCTTTTGCTTGAAGCGGGGGATTGCTCATGGCAATATCGCCACCGGCATCTACAAGGGCTGATGAAATACCTTGATCCTTGAATCTTTGCACTAATTGTTGGGCAACAAATCCTTTGGCAATTCCTCCCAGATCTAGAAGCATACCTTTTTCTAAAAGATTCACTGTTGAAGCGGCTTTGTCTATGACCATCTTATTTAAGCCTACTAAGTTTTTGGCCGATGCCACTGCAGTTGAATCTGGAAATTGGTGGGTTTTCCTGGCTATGCGCCATAATTGGCTTAATGGGCCAATACTAATGTCAAAAATTTGGTTAGTTTTTTGATAAGCTGATTGACTCAAGAGTAAAATAGTTAATAGACCAGATGAGACTTGAATAGGACCCAAACCTGATTGCTTGCTAAGTCTACTTAATTCACTACTGCTATCATAGTCACTATAAAGATTCACCAATGAGTCTACCAATGCAAAGGCAGATTTGGCTAATTGTTGGGCATGAATGGAATCCTGGTCAACAAAGACTAGGTTTAGAGGTGAACCCATCTTATTTGCTGAAAAATGAAACTTTTTGGCTTGAGCCTTTGATGAACTTGGTATAACCAGTAAGGAAATCAATAAAATAAAAAAAAAGACCAGACGCATGGTATTGTTTGTATTGTTAAATTTAGTGATAAATCAACATCATGGAACGCAGAAAATTTATGCAACAAAGTCTTTTGGCCGGTGGAGCCTTGGTAAGTTCCGCTACAGGATTGGCAGCTTCAGCTAATAGTAAAATTGGCGAAGATGCAAAACCCTTCAAATGTAATTATGGTTTCCATAATGGCATGTTTAAAAATCATGCAGGTCCTGATTTTATTGATCAGATTAAGTTTGGGCATAGCATGGGTTTTAGGTCTATTGAAGACAATGGAATGATGAGTCGTAAACCTGAGGAACAGTCTAAAATTGGGGAGACTTTGTCTAAGTTGGGTATGGATATGGGCGTATTTGTAATTGAATACGATAAATGGCCATTACAGATTTCAATGACTTCAGGAAAAAAAGAATGGAGAGATAAATTTGTTCAATATTGTAAGGATGCAGTAGAAGTTGCCAAACGTTGCAATGCCAAATGGATGACGGTGGTGCCTGGTAACTATGAACGCAAATTGACAGAGCATATGCAAATGGCCAATGTGATAGATATGCTTAGGGCAGGCACTGAAGTTTTGGAAAAGCATGGTTTGGTCATGGTTTTAGAACCATTGAGTGATACGCCTGAATTATTCTTGCGCAGAAGTGACCAGACCTATGCCATTTGTAGAGCCATCAATTCTCCTTCTTGTAAGATTCTCTATGATATGTATCATATGCAACGCAACGAGGGAGATATTATCAAACATATTGAACAGACTTGGGATGAGATTGGCTATTTTCAAATTGGTGATAACCCCGGAAGAAAAGAACCTGGAACAGGAGAAATGAATTATCAAAATATCTTCAAATACATTCACAGCAAGGGTTACAAAGGGGTATATGGTATGGAACACGGAAATGCCCAACCAGGAAAAGAAGGGGAGCTGGCCTTGATCAAAGCCTATCGCGAAGCAGATAGTTTCTAGAATATTTTTTTTGAATTAGTAATAAACCACCATGGTTGGATAAGGATTTTGTTAACCCTAAACTAGCACCCACATGCAACTAAAGATTGAAAACCTTTCTAAGACCTACAGTAATGGCGTAAAAGCCCTGAACAATGTTTCTCTCACCATTAATCAAGGAATGTTTGGCTTATTGGGCCCAAATGGAGCTGGAAAATCCTCCTTGATGAGAACCATTTCTACACTGCAAGAAGCTGATCAAGGAAGTATTTATTTGGATGATTTGGATGTGTTAAAAGAGAAGGAAACTGTTAGAAGACTGTTGGGTTATCTTCCGCAAGATTTTGGTGTTTATCCAAAAATTAATGCGGAGGAAATGCTTACCCATATAGCCAGTTTAAAAGGCATTAATGGGAGCGAAAGAAAGGAGTCTGTGGGAGCTCTTTTGCAGCGAGTTAATTTATACAAGGATAGAAAGAAAAATTTAGGCACTTACTCAGGTGGTATGAAACAAAGATTTGGAATTGCTCAAGCTTTGTTGGGAAATCCTAAGTTAATTATAGTAGACGAACCTACAGCTGGATTGGACCCAGCAGAACGCAATAGATTTTATAATTTGTTAAGTGAGATTGGAGATAATACCATTGTAATTCTTTCTACGCATATAGTAGAAGACGTTAGAACCCTTTGTACAGACTTTGCCATCATTTGCCAAGGTGAATTATTAAGACATGACAATCCTGAAGAAGCTGTTGAAGAATTGAATGGTAAGATTTATGTGAAAAGCGTTGACAAATCAGATATAGAGCAAATTAGAAACGAAGAACAAGTGATTTCTGTTCAAATGAAAAGTGGAAGATTGAGTGTGCGCATTTATAATGAAAGCACCCCTATGCAAGGGTTTATACCCGTTGCACCCATTTTGGAAGACGTGTACTTTCACCAGATTTCAGGTAAAGTAGATGTGGTAACCATTTAATTCAATCCTAAACCATTCATTATGTTTCTGCAAATATTTTTATTTGAGTTACGATATCGTGCTAAAAGGCCAGCCACCTATTTGTATTTTTTTCTGTTTTTTTTAATAGGGTTTTTGTCCATGGCAACTGGCTCTACACCCGCATCTGAAAAAGTTTTCCATAATGCACCTTGGGTAATGGCTAGTGCAAATATCACTTTTAGTATGTTGATGATGCTAGTATGTTCAGCAGTCATGGGAGTGCCTTTATACCGTGACATAGAACACCAAACTAGACAGTATTTGTTTAGTTATCCAATTACCAAGTTTGGCTATTTCTGGGGCAGGTTTATTGGTTCATTTTTTGTGGTGCTTGTAATAGGTTCTGCATTTAACTGGGGATCCATAGCTGGAACAAGTATTGGGCCAATCATGGGTTGGGTGCCTGCTGAGCGAATTGGAAGCTTTGGATTGTGGAATTATTTTCAACCCTATTTCTATTTTGCTTTTGGAAATATGTTGTTGGCTTCAACCATCTTTTTTTCATTGGTAGCCATTACCAGAAATGTAAAAGTGGTATATAGTGCAAGTATCTTATTATTAATAGGGTATCTATTAGCCTCTTTCTTAGTCACCGATAGTGAAAAAAGAGAGCTAGTAAAATTATTAGACCCTTTTATGTTAAATACCTTCAATTTAGAAACAAGGTATTTTACGCCAGTTGAAAAGAATACGCTGCTATTGCCGTTTACAAAAACCATTGCTTATAATAGATTGATCTGGTTAGGCATATCATTTATTATTACAGCCATTGCCTACTATAAATTTAGTTTCTTTCAATTTTTATCCGCTGATATAGAGAAAGCAAAAAAGACTTCCACAGTAGAAGAAGCACCAGCTGATAGGCAAATCAAAAAATTGCAACCTGATTTTGGTAATGGTTATACCAAACGTATTTGGTGGCAGTTAACAAAAATTGAATTTTTCAATATTATTAGAGATAATTATTTCAGAGCCATATTGATGGGTGGATTGGTGTTCCTGATCCTTGATTTTTGGATAGGTAATACGCTTTATGGTGTCAAAGATAGACCTATCACTATCTTTCTAATGGACTATAAAGGATATGACTACATTGTGTTCATTTTTATTATTCTCCTATTTTATTCAGGCGAGACCATTCATCGTGAAAAGACTACCAAGTTTAATATTATCAACGATGCCATGCCGGTACCCAATGCTGTTTTTTTCTTTTCAAAATTAACAAGCATGTTGGGAATTGCTTTTATTCTAGCGAGTATTCCAATTGTTGCAGGCGTTTTAATACAGTTGTTGAAAGGCTATACCAATTTTGAATTATTGATTTATGTAGAAGAGATGTACTTGCTTACATTTCCATCATTTGTTCAAATGATTTTGCTCTCTTTTGCAGTACACTTAATGGTCAATAATAAGTTTGGAGGACATGGTGTTGGTATGCTTATTTGGGTTGTCATGTTTATTTTAAGATCCTATGCCAACTTTGATTATAACCTGCTTTTCTATTTTTACACACCAGCTTATCGTTGGAGCGATATGAATGGGATTGGACATTTTATAGCGCCACAATTTTGGTTCAATTTATATTGGATTTGTCTTGGCGCTTTATTATTGACCATTTCATATTTATTTTTTGAACGTGGTATTGCAGGCAACTTTTCAGAAAGGTGGAAAGTGGCAATGAAACGATTTAATGGAACTCCTAGAGTATTAATTGTTCTGTTCTTTATAGGATGGATTGGATCTGGTGCCTACTGTTATTATAATGTGAGTTATTTAAATAGTTATAGTACCTCAACAGAGGGTAAAAAAGCTTCTGTCAAATATGAAAAGGAATTAAAAAAGTTTGAAAATATTCCACAGCCTAAAATGACAAATGTTGTTTTGTTTGCGGATATATTTCCCGAAGAAAGAAAGGTGGTCATCCGTTCTTTGGTATCTATAAAAAACAAAACGGAACATGTCATTGATTCTCTTCATATTGAAATGCCAGACCAAATTAAATATGATGTATTGTACAATGGGCAAGCAATCAAATACAGCAATCCGATATGGTATAATCAGCCCATTTTTAGTTTTCTTAAAAAGGGTAAAGACACTGCTAATTATCGCATTTATGCGCTTCCTACAAGTCTTAAGCCCGGAGATACCGCTTTATTGGAAATTCACGCAATAACCCAATATAAAGGTTTTGTGAATAGTGGATTTACCAGAGAAATTCTGGCTAATGGCACTTTTTATAGTGACGTTCTACCAAGCTTTGGTTATAATGTACAAAGAGAATTAAATAGTGATGAAGACAGAAAAAAATATGGCTTGCCTGTAAAAACAGATGAATTCCCCGTGCAATCTGATCCTATTGGTAAAAGAACATTGCTATTTAATGACGACGCTGATTTGATTCATTTTGAAGCTACTTTAAGCACATCTAAAGACCAAATTGCCATTGCTCCAGGATACTTACAAAAATCTTGGGAAACAAATGGTAGAAAATATTTTCATTATATTCAAGATACCCCTATTGATGCTTTTGCTACTATAGTATCTGCACGTTATGATGTTTTAAGAGACTCTGTAAAGCTCAGTAATGGAAAAAATATCAACATTGAGTTATTTCATCACCCAACACATAAATATAATTTAGATAGATTTCTGGCCGCATACAAAGATGGGTTAGAATTTTTCTCTACTGCCTACGGCGATTTTCAATTTAGACAAATGCGCTTATTGGAATTTCCACGCTATGCAGGTTTTGCACAAAGTTTTCCGAATACAGTTCCTTTTGCAGAAAGCTTTGGTTGGGTGGCCGATTTTAGTAAGCCAGATGCGTTTGATTATGTTTATTATGTAACCGCTCACGAGTTGGCTCATCAGTGGTGGGGACATCAGGTGGTACCCAATAAAACAAGGGGGAGCAACCTGATCAGTGAATCATTAGCAGAATATACAGCCTTGGTCTTGTCTGAAAGAAAATATGGTAGGGATAATATGAAACGCTTCCTAAAAGATGAACTAGATGGTTATTTAACAGGAAGAGCAAGAGAGAGCAAAAAGGAAAATACCTTTATCAACTGTAATAGACCTTATGAATGGTATCAAAAAGGTAGTTTGATATTGTATGGATTAAGAGATTTGATTGGAGACAAGGCCCTGAATAATGCGCTGCATGCATTTAGAGACAGTTTTGCCTTGAAAGAAAATCCTCCTTTTGCAGGTAGCGATGATTTATATGCTTTTATCCAAAAAAGTACACCAGATTCCTTTAAGTATTATTTGGTTGATACTTGGGAAAAAATCACGCTCTATGACAATAAATTTTTGAAAGCAAGTGCTAAAAAATTGAATAAGGATGAATATGAAGTAACACTAAATGTGAGCACTAATAAATTTTATGCCGATAGTTCTGGTAAAGAATCTATTGCTAAAATGAACGATTATATAGACATTGGTATTTTTGCAGAAGAAACGGTTGATAAAAATGGTAGAAAGCAAACCAATCCATTATTACTTCAAAAAGTAAAAATGGTGGCAGGAGTGAAGACCTATCAATTTAAAGTAAAAGGAAAACCAGTCAAAGCTGGGATAGATCCTTATAATAAATTAATTGACAGAATACCAGATGATAATACGGGAGAGGTTGATCTTGATTAAAAAGAAAGGCTGTCCATTTGGGCAGCCTTTCTTTTTTAAATAGGTTGATGTTTATTTTGCAGGAGCAATAGCTTTACGTAAGAATGCCCATTGTCTTAAACAGTCGCGCGCTTCTACTGCGGGATACCCCAATACTTTTTTGCCATCTTCAACGTCATTGATTACACCAGACATGCCGCCAATTAACACACCATTTCCAACGGTTACATGGTCTGATACACAAACCCCACCACCAATAATTACGCCGTCTCCAATGGTTACGGATCCGGCTAATCCACTACTTCCAGCCATTAAACAGAACCTGCCTGTTTTGCTATTATGACCTATTTGAACCAGGTTGTCTAATTTGGTTCCGTCACCAATAATGGTAGAAGAAAATTTAGCCCTGTCAATACAAGTGCTGGATCCTACTTCTACATAATTGCCCAAGACCACATTACCTATATGTGGAATCTTTACCAAGCCTCTACCATCGTCACTAGGTCTGAATCCAAAGCCGTCTGAACCAATACTAGCATTGGAGTGGATAATACAATGATGACCTACCACACATCTTTCCCTTATTACTGCACCAGGCCATAGTGTAGTATGATCTCCAATATGGCAATGATCTAGAATAGTAGTATTTGGGTAAAGGGTTACGTCTTTTCCAATAATGCAATAAGCCCCAACATAAGCTCCTGCTCCAGCTTTAAAACCCTTGCCAATAATAGCGGTTTTGTGAATTACTGCTGTTGGGTGAATGTCTTCATCAAATTCGGGAGCCTCGGGAACATACATTTCTAAGAGTTTGGCCATAGCCAAATCTGCATTCTTAACCTTGATCAAAGCCCTGTTTTCACCAGGTTCCAATTCAAATTCTTGGTTTACAATGGCAGCGCAGGCTTTAGAGTTTTCCCATAGTTTTAGGTATTTTTTATTGCCTATAAAACTAATATGGTTATGCTGCGCCATTTCTAATTGCTCAGGTCCAATAATGGCGGTATTTGTATGACCAACAAGGGTTCCCTGCAACACTTCATTGATGGCTTCGATGGTAAAGGTTTTCATGTCAAGCATTTATTAAAGCTACCGAATTGTAGCTTTTCTAACAAATGCGCCAACATTGACTTAGACCAAATCCTTTTTAAATTCATTGATTTCTTCTAACATAGCGTCAGCCATTTCCAGATTTTTATATTCAATTCCAAGTGAAAGAAACTTCTTTAGCCATGGTTTGTTGGCATTCTCTGGTTTAATCTGAATAAACAACCAAATGGTCAGTGCAGTGAACGCTATAAAAATGGGAAAACTAATTAACCAGAATTTGATATCATGACTATTCACCCAATCCGGAGACCAAAACCAAGTACAATGAAAGGGTAATTGCAAAATGACAATCCTGAGCATTTGAATAGTAGATAGTTTCAACTTGGCAATTTTTGCTTGGGTATCTAGCACATTGTCTTCATATTTAATGCTAAGAAGAATGGTCAAATGCCAAGTATAAGCCGCCATTGCCAAAATGGTAAATAAAATCACCATGCTCAAAGAGATGCTGAAATAGGGATTTTTCCAACCAACGGCAAAAACCAAGATGCCCAAAAAACCTACCCAAAGAACTCCAAGTAAAAGGGCAAATATTTTTATGCCAATTACAGGACGCAAACTTGATCTGGCTTTTTGCCCCTGTTGGTTTTCAAAGCACTTAAGATTTAATTGCCATGATTGCATATTTAACAGCTGTGCTTTATTCAATGCTTGTTGGTATTGCTGTAATAGGTTATCAAGTTCCATGCTTTCCATATACTATGAGATTTTTGAAAATGATTGTTTTAGTTGTTCTTTGATCCTGCTAATCTTGGTTGCTACATTGGTTTGTGTAATGCCAAGTATCAAACCTATTTCCTGATAAGATTTTCCATCTAGGTAGAGTAGCATGAGTGCTTTGTCCAATGCTTTTAACTGGTTAATCAGGAGTTGTAATTGATGTAACTTTTCTTCTTTTTCAGTCCAATTGTCATTGTCCCCAGCCACTTGAATGGCTTGTTCATCTAAAGACTCTGGGTTCAATAGGTTCTTTTCTTTTCTATAATGTGAGATGGCTACATTTAGGGCAACCCGATACATCCAAGTACTAAAAGGAAATTTTGCATCCCAACCCCCCAAGGATTTCCATAGCTGGATTAAAATTTCCTGCGCAAGGTCATCCCTTTTAGAGGGGTCTTTACAATAGTTATTGCAGACCTTATACAAGATGCCTTTGTTGGCTTCTATTAGGTTGGTAAATTGTATGGTATCTGGTTGGTTCATGTGACTACTAACCTATTAATCGCAAGAAGGGTATCAAAATCACATAAACCCCTAACTTTTTTTATAAAAAACGCAAATAGGTTTTTTCAGGATGATTCATTTTGTAGGTAGCATACCATTTACAAAGAGGGAACATGATTAAAATGACCAAGATCCAAACAAGGTAGACAATACCCAAGGGCCAACCCGATTCGGTGGCAGGTCTGCCAAATTGCAAATTGCCAAAGGGTAAATTGCTCCATTGATATCCTTGTGAAAATAACATACCAAACATAATGGGATGAATGATATACCAATGAATAATATAAAAGAACAAAGGTACTTTACCATAGACGGTTAAGAATCGCGAAGCTGTATTTTGAACACCCTCAGTAAAGCTTAATAAGAAAAACAATCCACTAAGGGTCATCAAGCTATATAAAAAGGAAGGTGGGTACTTACTAGTATTGAGAAAAGACAATATGGTTTTGACAAGGGTTTCTTGTTTTGCCCATGGCGATGGGTCTCCATAAATATTGATAAACCTTAGTAGAAGAAAACTTAGTACTGCAATTAATCCAAATTGAAAAAACCTTTTTTTTCTAAGCTCAGATTCCAATTCAAATATTCTTCCCATACCAAAACCCAAAAGTAAAATGCCTAGCCAAGGTATGATGGGATAGCCTATAAAAAATGTCAAATGTTCCGATAGTGGAATCATGGATGGAACAAATAATGGGGATACTATTTTAATCCAAATACTTTGGCTTCCTTGAAATAGCCATTCCAATAAATTGTGGATGCTAATGATGCCAATACCAATAGCCGTGATTGTTTTAGGAGACAATCGCAGTATGGCAGAAAGAATAATAAATCCAAAACCAATGGCTGCAATCACTTGAAAAAATAACATTTGAAAATGAATATCAAACCAGATTCCAAAACCTATAACGGTAAATTCTAGAACTACCAGCAACAATCCTCTCTTGATTAAAAAATTCCTAGCTGCTGATAGATTATTTGTTTTTTTAAATGAAAGATAGGCCGAGCTGCCAGCTAGAAAAACAAAAGAGGGAGCACAAAAATGTGTTATCCATCTAGTGAAAAAAAGTATTGGCGTAGTTGTGTTTAGATCAGTTGGGTTTTGGATAATGGCGGAGGTATGCAATAGATCTCTGCAATGGTCTAATGCCATGATCAAAATAACAAGTCCTCTAGCAATGTCAATGTTTTCAATTCTTTTCATTGGATCTTATTCAATTATAAGAGAATGATATTTACTGTCTTTCATCCGCAGATACACCAATAATGAAATAAAAATACAGGCACTAACATACCAATAAAACCAGGTTTCATGTCCTATGTTTTTTGCATACAATGCCAACCATTCTGCCGTACCTCCAAAGATGGCAACTGTTAAAGAATAGGGTAGACCCACGCCTAAAGCCCTTACTTCTGCTGGAAAAAGTTCCGCTTTTACAACGGCATTGATAGAAGTATAACCACTTACTATTAAAAGCGAACAGACCATTAATATGAAAATAAAACTTAGGTTGGTTGATTGACTTAATCCATTCATCAGTGGAACGGTAAATAGGGTGCCAAGGATCCCAAACCCAATTAACAAGGGCCTTCTGCCTATTTTATCTGATACCCATCCATACAAGGGTTGTAGGCAAGCAAATAAAAATAAGGAGCAAAATGACAAAAGGGTAGCATTATCCTTACTCAGCTTTACCGTATTGATCAGGAACTTTTGCATGTAAGTGGTATAAGTATAAAAAGCAATGGTACCACCCAATGTTAATCCTACTACCGTAATAATGGCTTTTGGATGTTTTAGTAATGCAGTTATGCCAGTTTGTTTCTGATCTACTTTGGTTATTTTTTCAAAAGCCGTTGTCTCATGTAAATTACTTCTCAAATAAAAAGCAATTAAGGAGAGTAAAGCCCCAATGGCAAATGGAATCCGCCATCCCCAAGACTCTAATGCTTCTGCGGATAGAAATATTCTTTGAAGCATTAATTGCAAACCCAGGGCCAATAGCTGACCTCCAATTAAGGTTACGTATTGAAAACTGGAATAAAATCCTCTCTTTTGTTCATGCGCCACTTCGCTTAAATAGGTGGCTGAGATGCCATATTCTCCACCAACGCTTAAGCCCTGTAATAAGCGCGCAACCAATAATAAAATGGGTGCCAATAATCCAATTTGTTCATAGCTTGGTAAGCAAGCAATTAGTAATGAACCAAAAGACATGAGTAATACAGAAATGGTCATGGCTTTTTTTCTTCCCTTGCTATCGGCTATATTTCCAAATAGCCATCCCCCCAAGGGACGCATTAAAAATCCTACAGCAAAAATTCCAGCAGTATTTAATAATTGTGCTGTAGGGTTGCTATTTGGAAAAAAATGCTTGGCAAAATAGATGGAGAAAGCTGCATAAGCATACCAGTCATACCATTCTACTAAATTACCCACCGAGCCTCCTAAAATAGACTTGATTCGCCAATTATGTTGTTGCTTGCTAATTCCCATTGCCTATGTTTCTATCAACTCTTTAATGGCTTTTAAAATAGGATTCCAACCCTCACCGCCATTGGATGATTCTTCAAATCTTTTAGCACCTTCTGCAACTTTATTATAATCGCCCTGCGTAACAATTAAAATGGTTTTACCTTCTTTTTGTTCTAATAGATAGCTTACGGTCAAATAATTTTCTGGAATATCTGGGATGGTTCCATTGGGGTCAATAACGGTATAGCTCAATAAACTAAATGGAACCAGTTCTACAATATGGCCTTTAACAAAGACCATTTTTTTGCCCTCATATTCTCCTTGCCATAATAATGTACTACCTATTTCCCAATCAGAAATGGTTTCGCATCCAAACATATATTGTTTGGTCATAGCTGGATTAGTTAAAGCATCCCAGACCGTGGAAGCAGGTGCTTTGATTTCAATTTGATTGACAATTTGTAATGGATGCATGTTGCTATTGATTAGGTTATGATTTTGATTTTCTGAAAATAACTCTTTGCAAACTAGTAACCGAATAATTGGTAACCCCTTTATTTTCTTCATCCAATTTTTTGCCAGAAGTCACTTCAAAAATCAATTTATCATCAAATAATTCATAACTGGATGTCAAAAAAATACCCTGAGTTTCAAATACATTGTACAGCTTGTTCTGAAACAAATAGTCTTTTAATATAACTCCATCTCCCTCATCAGTTACATAAGTATTTGTTGCTGCGTCTTTTAAAATTAATTGGTAATCTTTTACTGCCGGCATGGTTTTAGAAAGATAACTGGTTTTCCATGACCAAGTATTTGGATTTGCTGTTTTTTGTATTGTCAATTGAACAGGAACACTGTCTCTTAATTGTCCCTTGCCATATAAATACATAATACCCTCCCAATTACCAATACACTTATCTCCAAATGCAGTTTGGGCTTTTAATGGCTGAAAAATTGTGATTAATAGCAAGGCAGTGCTTAAATAAACTGTTTTAAGATCTAATGGTACCCAAGTTTTTAGTCCTTTCATTTTGTAATCAATTGAAAATCAATAATATAGTTTTAATCCATCTTTAAGATGGCTTTAAGATGGCTTTAAGTTGGCCGAGGCATTTTTGCTATATAAACAACAACAAAATACACCAAAACAACTAAAACAAATAAGATGAAAAAGTTTAACAACATTAAATTAGCCCTAATTGCATTAACACTTGTATTTGCTACTGCTTGCAGTAAGAATAGTACGGAACATGGTATCACCACTCCCATTACTGAACAAGTTATTTCAACAGCTAGTATTCAAGGTAGAGTAGAGTTAATAGATCTTGACGGTAATAAATTGACTGACCACAGTGGAATTTTAATCAGTGCTAATAATGGCGCTTTTACCACTACTACAGATCAAAGCGGTCAATTTTCTTTAAAAGCAATACCATATGGTAAATACCAAATCAGTTATTCTAAAGTTGGATATGGTTCTGGATTATTTACCAATATTAATCACCAAACTACGGCACAGCAATTTACTTTAATTGAAAAAGCAGCCATGATGAACCAGGTTTCCAATATTCAAGTTACTAGTTTACAAATCAAAGACCTAAGTAATGAACCTGGTATTGCTGGATTAATTGAACTAGGAATTGCAAGTGGTGCAGTAAGTATTAAACCTATATTTTTCAATAATAACAATGAACAAAAAGCTATTAGACTGTTCTTTTCTGCTAATAGTCAAGTAGATGCAAAGCAATATCAAGCAGAAAGAAAGGTGTTGGTAAGTGGTATAAATGATAATCCAAATAATTATCAATTTACTACTACAGAATTGGAAAAAATGGGTTTCAAAAAAGGACAAACAATTTATGTAAAAGCCTTTGGCGATGGTAAAGTAGATGATGCGTTTAGTCATCCAGAAAACGGTACAACAGTATTTCCAAGCCTTGCAGCTACTGGATCAAGTGTAACAAGTTTTCAGGTTCCTAATAAATAAAATAGTTGGTTTGGTAATGGATAGGACGATTGGTTATAGAGAGCCACCTAATGGGTGGCTTTCTTATTTTTATTTAACCAGCTTAACCAATCAAGGGCTACTTTATCCCAATTGTATTGCTCATAGTCAATGCTACCATCTTTTTTTAGCGCAAAAAAATTATGTTCTTTACCAACATAAGCATCAAATTGAAAATTGGACATTTTTTTGCGAATGGTTTCTATCTGTAAATAATCAATATAAGGTGTTGCCCAATCCTTGGTTCCATAACTAATCAAAACTGGAATTTTCAATTTTTCTAAATAATGAATGGGGGGATAAGAGAACCCTATGGTAGCACTATCTGTATCACCCTTTGATGCATCCATATTATTAGGGTGTCTAAGCGCTTCTTTCCAATAACTAAATGAATGCTCTGCTAACTTACTGCTATCTGTTTCCAAAAATCTTTCTTCTGCAATGATAGACATGATTCTTCCCATGGGATTGCCTCCTACATAAATCAGGTCTGTGATTTTTGGATATTGTACAGCCATTTTTGCAACAATGGTAGATCCCTCGGAATGGCCTGCTATTACTAAACTGGATTTGTTTACCCATGACTGTTTTCTCAACCATTCCAAAATGCTAATATTCCTAGCTACATAAAAATCCAAGACATTATGTTGAATATATGTAGGTGGCATTGTAGCATTTGTATCCAAAAACAAATACTGTTCATTTAAATCTTTTCTTTCAGACATCAAGGGTACACCCGGCTTACCTACAATTACCAAATGATATGCTTCTAATAGACTATCCGTATTAAAAGGAAAAACCCCATAAACATCTTTGCCTTCTGTAATGATTAAGGGTTTTGGCAAACTGCCTTGACTAAAGAAAAACAAAGGTTTTGTTTTTAGTTCCTCCCCTTTTTTTGACTTGACCAGCACTTCTGATTTTATACCTTGATAAGGAAATTGAAAATGTCTAAATCCAAGGGACGCTGGATTGGTTGATTGGGATTTGGCAATCAAAGTTTGGATTAGTACCAAAAACAGCATCATAAATGATTTCATAAGCTGATACTTATGCTTTAAAATGAAACATAGTAACTTCTGACCTTGAACCAAATCTTATAGGAATTTTGGTAGTGCCAATACCTCTGGAAACATAGATTCTGGTATTGTCTTGGTCATACATACCCTTTAAGTATTTGCCACTTCCCCAAGGTTTGAATGGGGCATAGCCCATAATATTTAATTGACCACCATGCGTGTGACCAGATAAAATTAAATCGGTCTTGGTTACACCATTTTGCATTTTTGCAATGGTGTCACTATAAGCTGGACAATGGTTTAAAACAATATGATAGTCACTGGGTTGGTGATCCTTTACAGCAGTTTCAAAATCTGGGTTGCCACCAATAAAATCATCAATGCCTGTAATAGAAACGGTTTTTCCTTTTAATTCAAATCGTTTATTCTGATTCACCAATAGCTGACAATTGTGTTTTTGGTAAATATCTGTGAGGTCATTGAAACTCAATCCAGCCCAGTATTCCCAATTACCCAAAATGGCAACTTTGGGAATGTTTTTATCAAAGAGTCCTAAGAATTGATCTAAGACATAATGTTTTTTTCCGGCGTCAATAGAATCTCCTGTAATAGCAATCAAATCAGGTTGCTGTTGGTTAATATCTTTGGCCAATTTTTCTAGTTGATAATTAACCGATTGTAAATGGAGGTCTGATATTTGTAGTATTTTCAGGTGCTGGTCAGAGAAAGGATCTGTGTCTAGATAAACAAGTTTCTGTTCAATAAAAAATTGTTCACCCCATAATGCATCTATCAAAAGTGCTCCTGCAGTGACCATAAAGCCTCCAAGTAGGAATTTTCTTCTGCTAATAGACATTGAATTGAATGATTTTTCTCAATCTACAAAAAAGATTTATAAAAAGGGAATGCTCATTTGGTGTATCTATTAAAACTATTCCTGGACAGTGTTTTTTAAAGTAAATAGATTATTAAAGGGAAACTTTAATCAAGATTTAATCATCACTTCCAAATCTCATTAAATGGGTAATAATTTTTCAAAACACAAACTGTTTTCAATTCCAATATACTGTCCATAATTGGGAGTGCGCAAATATCCAGCTTTAAAATAGAGGGCAATGGCTTCGGGTTGTTTTTGTCCAGTTTCTAAAACGGTTTTAGACATGCCCAATTCCTTAGCCCAGGCTTCCAGTTCAGAGAGTATTTGCATAGCAATGGATTTGCCCCTAGATGCTGGTGATACATACATTCGTTTTATTTCCATAGCATCAGTGCCAAAAGCCTTGATAGCACCGCATCCTACGGGTTGATCATCAAAATAAGCAATTACGCAATGCTGTATAGTGTCAATTTTATTGAACTGTGCGTAAAAACCATGATCTGCTCCATCCCGGATAGCAAGGTCTTGATCCAATAAATGAACCAGTGCTCTAAAATCTGGATGACTACTGTCTGATCTAACTAAACGAATCATGTAATTTCTTTGTATTTGAAATTACTGATTTTCTAAATAGTATAGATCTTTGAGGGCTCTATAAAAACAAACCCTTCCGAAGAAGGGCTTGATAGTGATAAATGTTGCAAATGATTAGTTAGTACCACTACTTGTCTCAAATAAATTGTTCAGGAATATTTGAAGTGCTTCTCCCCTAAGATTTTTTCCAATGATTTTACCTTCTTTATCAAGCAAGTAGTTCTGAGGTATGGCCTGAATGCCATATGCTTTTGATACTTCATTGTCCCAGTATTTTAAATCGGAAACATGGTTCCAAACCAACCCATCATCATGAATAGCTTTCATCCAACGCTCCTTTGCTCCAGGTTGATCCAAAGAAACACCCAATACAGTGAATCCTTTGTCTTTGTATTTATGAAAAGCCGAAACTACATTTGGATTTTCAGCTCTACATGGTCCGCACCAGCTAGCCCAAAAATCAACCAAAACCACTTTGCCTTTTAAAGAGGCTAAACTGAAAATTTTTCCTGCTGTATCTGCTTGAGAAAAAGGGATAGCGTATTGGCCCACTTCTAATTTTTTGGCTAAAGCAATTCTTTCTTCAAAAATTTTTCCACTTGGCAAGTTCTTTGGTATAGCCCCCAATTGTTTAAATACTGGTTCGGCAGTAACTGGATTAATGGCATACCCCGCGTATTGAGTCAAAGCATAGATGGCAACCGGCGAATTTTTGGTAGCAGGAGCTTTTAGAAAATTTAAGTAAACTTTTTCCTTTACTAGATGATCTAATGAGTCAATGGATTTTTCAATTTGTTCTGTAGAAGCTTTGTTTCTTCTTGCCTCAGAATATTTGGCATAGAGTGCAGTTAAAGAGGGGTCATAGACCGCTACTTTTGCTTTTAAAGCAACATAGGTTTCATGGGCCTTAGAGCCAGTGACAATACTGGCGCTCAAAGAATCTTTAGCAATAACAGAAATAGATCCTGCTTCTAAATAAACACTCAAAAAGTCCTTTGCAGATGCTTGTCTGACTTTTTTGCTGGTATCTGCAGACCTATCAGGTACAACTCGCAATTGTGCCAAAATGGGTTCAGATAGATTCAATTGAAAATTAGCGGTCTTGGTATTGCGCAAATCAACACTATCAGTGAACCTGAACTTGGTGCTGGTATTGTAATAGGATAAATAAATCTTAGACAAGGGTTGTTGTATACTACTTAAGTCTGCAGTTAGGCTAAGATTGGGTTTAGTGGCAGGATTAGTTGTTTGCGCAGCAACAAAGAAACCGGTGCTGACTAAAAACAGGCTGAACAATAATTTTCTATTCATAAATCTCAATTTGTTGTGCAAGATAATATAAGTCTACTAAAATGGTGGGATTAGTAAAAACTTTTTATATTCTTGCAACAACAAATAATGGTAAGGATGCTTAAGCGGCTTTCTTTTGCAACTTATGGTAATAGGTATAGGATACCATTAAAATAGCTAAAACTACTAATGGAAAGAAACCTTCAAAACCCAGACCGTCAACTGAAAAATGACTGATAGAGGCAAATATGAAATCAAAAATAAATCCAGCGTATGCCAATTCTTTTAATTTTTTAGGTATAGCTGGAATAATCAACAATAGTGTTCCTAGTACTTTAAAAATAACTAGCGCATTACCAAAATAAAGAGGGTAACCCAAATGACTGATACCTTGTTTGGCAAGTTCTGTTTGAGAAGTAAAAGCGGGCATAACCCCTTCAAATAAAAATATAAGAATGGTGGTAGACCAATAAATGATTTTGTCTTTTTTCATGTTGCAGTTTTGTGGGACTTAATTAGAATAAGGAAATTAATCCCTTTTTCCCAAAACACAAACTGCTATTTGTAATCCTTGATATTGATTACTTCTTTGCAGAAATCATATTCTAGCAAATCATTACTACTAACAATGATTAGTTTTTCTTTAGCATAGTCTTCTATCAATTGATGATATAAAGTATAACCGGTTTGGTCTAGATTGGTACAGGGTTCATCCAATAGGATTACAGGAACATCCGCAAAAATGGCTTGCGCCAGTTTTACCCTTTGTTTCATTCCACTACTATAAAAACGAATCTGTTTGGTAGCAGCTTTTTCTAAGCCAATGATTTGAAGTATTTCATCTATGCTAATCCCAGCAATCATGGGTTTGAATTGTGCATGAAAGTGTAAGAACTCTCTAGCAGACATTTCTTCTATTAATTCTAAATAGGGTGCAACAATGGCTAAGTGTAGGAATACTTCTTCGGGATCAATTGGGGCTTCATTTCTCCATTCCAAACTCCCCTCACTCAATTGTAAACTTCCAGCAATAGCTTGTAATAAAGTACTTTTTCCAGAGCCATTGGGGCCGGTAATGGCATAATGTGTTCCTGGTTTAAATAAATGGTTAAAACCTTTGAAAATCCATTCCCGATTATAGCGTTTGCCAGCGCCAGTTAATTCAATGCCACTTAATTGATGGGTCTTTGCTTTTACTGTGTGCGTTCTCTTAGCCATGTTGGGCAAAGTAAGCAAAGAAAACTGGCAAAAAAAATTCTCAAATAATGCCATAGCATTTTAGGTTAGCCTTAGATACCTTAACTTTAACTATTCCACCGAACAATGAATGGCACAATCTAAAAGCATGGAGACCAATTATTTTAAGGATGTTAGTTTAATGATTACCCATTATAACAGGAGTAAATCTTTAGAAAGACTGTTGTTATCCTTTGAAGAATTGAATATGCGGTTTGAATCTATTGTTGTGAGCGATGATTGCAGCAAACCCGAACACCAAGTTTATCTTAAAAATTTACAAGAAAAACACTCGTTTGATTTGGTGACTGGTCCTGTGAATAAGGGCTTGGGAAATAACTTGAATAAGGGTCAGGATGCAGTTAAAACTGGTTTAACTCTGTATATTCAAGAAGATTTTGTACCAGCAGCTGATTTTGCAACGCATTTGGCACATGCTTTAGAAATTATGGAAGAAAGGCCAGACATAGATATGGTGAGGTTCTATGCCTATTTCAATTATCCTTATCTGAAAGATTATAAATATGGATTTTCAGAAATGCTATTTGGGTTCTGGAAGCTTGGCTATAAAAAATTCTATTACTATAGTGACCATCCTCATTTAAGAAGGTCCAATTTTCTGGAAAAATTTGGCAGATATAGAGAGGGTGTAAAAGGTGATGTAACAGAATATAGTATGATGATGTCCTTTTTGCAGAAAAAAGGGAAGGGCATGTTCTATAGGTCATTTAAGTCCTTGTTAGACCAAGAGAATAGTTCTTCAGAACCCAGTACCATGAAAAGAAATGTCTGGAGAGAAAGTGGTAATCCACTTATCAGCCTGATGCGAGAAGTCTATCGGCACCTTAAATTCAATTTTGACTATTTGTTTGGAAAGTACTAATCCTCGTCGTTGGCACCCTTGGTAAAACGCTTGATGATACCCCTACCACTTTCACGAATAAAAGTAACAATCTCGTCTCTTTCATCGGTTGCAGGAAGTTCTTCTTCAATGTATTCCAATGCCTGTGATGTATTAAAACCCTTGTTGTAGATGGTTCTATAAACGTCTAGGATATGGTTAATCTGTTGTAATGGGAAACCCCTTCTTTTTAGACCAACGCTATTTACCCCACCATAACTCAATGGGTTACGAACGGCTTTAATATAAGGAGGCACGTCTTTACTTACCAATGATCCACCAGCCACAAATGCGTGCTGGCCAATTTGTACAAACTGGTGAACAGCGCTCACACCACCCACAACAGCCCAATCACCCATGGTCACGTGACCAGCCACCTGAACGCTATTACTTAAAATACAATTATTACCAATGATGCAATCATGCGCCAAGTGACTATAAGCCATGATCAAACAGTTATTACCCACTTTGGTCTTACCCCTGTCTTCTGTACCACGGTTAATGGTTACAAATTCACGGATAGTAGTATTGTCTCCAACTTCTACAGTTGTTTTCTCACCGCTGAATTTTAGATCTTGTGGAATGGCACCCAATACTGCTCCAGGAAAAATGCGGCAGTTCTTACCAATCCTGGTACCATCCATGATGGTTACATTAGAACCAATCCAAGTTCCTTCACCTATCCTAACATCGCCATGGATCACAGTAAAAGGGTCGATCTTTACGTTAGGCGCTATCCTTGCGTTTGGGTCGATGTAAGTATATGGATGTGTCATCCTATCAGTTGGTTTTGCGTTGATCAGTGCATTCATAATGCACTAATGAGTATAAAAAAGATGCCAAAGTTGCATTGTTCATCACAAAAATAGGGTTATTGGCTTTTTTTTAAGATTTAAGTTCTTTTAACCACTTGGGCAACTAAGTCTGCCTCGGTAGCCACTTTGCCTCCCACATAAACAGTACCCCTCATTTCACAAATTCCCCTACGAATGGGTGAAATCAATTCCATTTTCAGGATCATGGTATCACCTGGTACCACTTTTTGCTTGAATTTACAATTGTCAATCTTTAAAAAATAGGTATCGTAATCACCTTCAGGCATAGCGTTGATACAAAGAATTCCACCCGTTTGGGCCAAGGCTTCAATTTGTATCACACCAGGCATCACCGGATTTCCAGGAAAATGGCCTTGGAAGAAATACTCGCTGAAAGTGACATTTTTAATACCAACAATATAGGTATCAGTTAGCTCAATAATCTTGTCTACAAATAAGAAAGGATGTCTGTGAGGCAAGGTCTTTTCAATCTTCTCTAAGGTATAAACTGGCGGAATGGTTGGGTCATAGACCGGTACGTTTTTCACGTGTTTGTTCCGCTTAATGTATTGCTTGATTTTCTTGGCAAAATCTACATTGGTGCTATGTCCAGGTCTATTGGCAATGATTCTAGCTTTAATGGGGTAACCAATGAGAGCCAAGTCACCCACTACATCTAAGAGTTTGTGTCTAGCTGGTTCATTGGGAAAGCGCAGTTCTAGGTTGTTCAAATAGCCTTCACTTTTTACTTCAATTTTCTCACGCTTAAACACTTTTGCCAAACGGCTCATTTCTTCATCTGTAACGGGTTTGTCCACAACCACTATGGCATTATTGATATCACCACCCTTGATCAGGTCATGTTCCAATAAAGCTTCTAATTCATGCAAGAAGCAGAAAGTACGACA